>JANOAM010000940.1:0-2133 GCA_031411215.1 Betaproteobacteria bacterium | reverse complement strand
CGCTTGATGCGGTAGAGCGTGGGGTCGCGCAGGTTGATGTTGGGCGCGGCCATGTCGATCTTGGCGCGCAGCACGGCCGCACCGTCGGCCAGATGGCCGTCGCGCATCTCGCGCAAGCGCACCAGGTTTTCGTCTGGCGTGCGGGCGCGGAACGGGCTGTTGCTGCCGGGTGTGTTGAAGTCGCCGCGCGTGGCGCGCATCTCGTCGGCGCTTTGTTCGTCCACATAGGCCAGGCCGGCGGTGACGAGCGCTTCGGCCGCGCGGTACATGAAGTCGAAGTAGTCACTGGCGAAGTACAGGTGGCTGGTACCGGCCACGTTCCAGTCAAAGCCCAGCCAGGTGACGGCTTCCTTGATGGCGTCGACGTATTCCTGTTCTTCTTTTTCCGGGTTGGTGTCGTCAAAGCGCAGGTGGCAGATGCCGCCATGGTCGCGCGCCAGGCCGAAGTTCAGGCAGATGCTCTTGGCGTGGCCCACGTGCAGGTAGCCGTTGGGCTCGGGCGGGAAACGGGTGCGGATCTTGGCCGGGTCGGGCGGGCCCGCCTGGTGGTGGGCGGCGTCGCCAGGGCTGCCGCCAAAGTGGCGGGAAGCCCAGGTACCGGACTCCAGGTCACGTTCGATGATGCCGCGCAGGAAGTTGGCGGCGGGTGGTGGTGCGGTCTTGTGGGGATCGTGGGCCATGCCGTGCCGATTCTATCGGCCGGGCCTGGGGGCTCGACGCGGCGTCAAGCGCAGCGACAGCCCTGCAAACACGGCGGCCAGCAGGGTCCCGCCCAGCACATCCAGCAGCACGTGCTGCTTGATGGCCAGCGTGGAATAGACGATGAGTGCGGCCCACAGCCCGTTCACCACAAAGGCCCAGCGGGTGGCGCCCATGTCGTTCAGCAGGCGATGGATCCAGCAGGCGCTGAAGAGCGCGGTGGCCACGTGCATGGAGGGGCAGGCATTGCCCGTGGCGTCCACACCCTGCAGCAGCGCGAAACCCGCGTGCGGGGCATTGCCCACGGCCAAGCCGGCGAGACTGGCCGTCGGCACGGCCGTGGGCAGCAGGTAGAAAAAGGCCAGTCCCGTCAGGCACAGTGCCGAGGCCCAGGCGCCATGGCGCAGCAGCGCGGGCAGGTCCCGCGCCATGCCCGCCGGTATGCCCACGTAGACCCACAGCGACACATAGGCCCAGAATGCCCAGGGCTGAAAGCCGATCCAGCCGTCCACCACCGTCAAGGGCATGACCGTCACCGGCGCCACGGGGTTGCGCAGCAGGTGGAAGTAGGCCGTGAAGAACAGCCACATGAAGGCCGAGATGCCCAGGAATTTCAGCCAGAAGCGGTGGACCAGCAGGCGCAGCAACTCGGCTGTCCAATGTGAAGCCGTGCCTGGATTCGACAAGGCTTGGACGTGGCTGGAGGCGCGGTTCAGGGCAGGCGGGCTCGGTGACAAGGCAGATGCGCCGTCGGCGCGGGAGCAAGTTGCGTCGGAGATTACCACCCAGTATCGAACGGCCTTGTGACCGCCACGCATCGCCGCACGGCCGTGCCCAGGCTTCTTGGCGATAATCGGTGGCGCGGATCCGGCGTGGCTGCAAACAGCGGCGTGCGCCCGGGCGCCGAGAGCCGCAAAGTGCCGCGAAGTGCCGCAATCCGCCGCAAAGGACCGCAGAGTCCGAACCCATGAGCCGGGCCTACAAGACCTTGTCGCTGCAGACCCGATGAACCCAATCCTTGGCGAAAGCCGTCTACGCGCCCAGCGCGTCACCCCCGCCGACTGGGCGGGTGCTCTGCACCGCCAGGCCCTGGGCGGCCTCGGTTATGGCCTGCCTGGTGACGGTGCTGCCCTGGGCGGCCTGCCCGTGCCCGTGCTGGGCGGCGGCGCTTGTGTGGACGCCTGGCTGGGCGGCAGCGGCTTGCAGCAAGGACGCTGCGGTGCCGTGCACTGGCGGCACGACGGCCACTGGTTGCATGGGCTGCTGGACATCGCCGACGCCGACAGCGGCCTGGCCGACGCAGCCGAGCAGGCCTACCGCGATGTCTTTGCCACGCTGCAGCACACCGGCTTTGACCACTTGCTGCGGCTGTGGAACTACTTGCCGCGCATCAATGCCGAAACGGGCGGGCTGGAGCGCTACCGCCAGTTCAAC
>JANOAM010000939.1:0-1671 GCA_031411215.1 Betaproteobacteria bacterium | reverse complement strand
TCTGGCGGCCAGCAGCAGCGCGTGGCCATTGCACGCGCCGTCGTCACGCAACCGGCCGTGCTGCTGGCCGATGAACCCACCGGCAACCTGGACACGCAGCGCAGCCACGAGATCATGGGCTTGCTGCTGCAACTGAACCGCGAGCACGGCATCACCGTGTTGATGGTCACGCACGAAGCCGACATGGCCGCCTATGCACGGCGGCGTGTGACCTTCGTGGATGGATTGATCGCCAAGGATGAAGTCAACGCGCATCCAACCACCGAGGCGCCGGCCGTGACAGACGCGGTGGCGATCTAGGATGAAGCTCGTCCACTGGATCGTCGGAAGTCGTGCGGGCATCGGCGCGGGATCGTGCCGCTGGGGCACGCCGCTGCGCTCATGTCCCCCGCCCCAGCTTGCGCAGCAAGATGGGGCGGGGGACATGAACGCAGTCGGCCACCCAGCGGCCTTGGCGCGAACGGCGGCAACGCGAACGACCGCAAGCGGCCGCTGACATGCTGTACAGCGTCTTCCTGCTGGCCCTGCGTTCGGTGCAACGCAACCTGCTGCGCAGCTTCCTCACCATCCTGGGCATCGTGATTGGCGTTGGCGCTGTCATCACCATGGTGACGCTAGGCAACGGCGCCACGCAGGCCATTGAGCTGCAGATCACCAGCCTGGGCACCAACCTGCTGATGGTGTCGCCCGGGCAACGGGGCCCGGGCGGTGGCGGCGGCGGTGGGGGTGGCGGTGTGCCGCAGTTCACCGTGGCCGATGCCGAAGCCATCCGCACGCAGATTGGCGGCGTGGCCGCGGTGGCGCCGCAGGGCCGGGCCAGCGTCACCGTGGTGGGCAACGGCCGCAACTGGTCCACCAACGTCACCGGCAGCACGAACGACTGGTTCAACACCGGCAACTGGAAGCTGGCCAGCGGCCGCCTGTTCGAAGAAGAAGAGCAGCGCGCGGGCGCGGCCGTGTGCATCGTGGGCGAAACGGTGCGGCGCGAGATCTACGGCGGCACGCCGGGCCAGACCGGGCTGAACCAGGCGCTGCGTGTGAAGCAGTTTTCCTGCACCGTGGTGGGCGTGCTGGCCGCCAAGGGGCAGGGCGGCCTGGGCGACCAGGACGACGCGGTGGTGGTGCCACTGGCCACGCTGCAGCGGCGTGTCACCGGCAACCGCCGTGTCAGCACACTGGCTGTCAGCATGGCCGACGGCGCCGACAGTGCACCGCTGAAAGCCAGCCTGCGCCAGCTGCTGCGCGAACGCCGCAAGCTGGCCGACAGCGACGAGGACAACTTCAACATCTTCGACACCCAGCAGCTGGCCGACACGCTGTCCAGCACCATGGGCGTGCTGACCAAGTTGCTGGGCGCGGTGGCCGCGGTGAGCCTGCTGGTGGGTGGCATCGGCATCATGAACATCATGCTGGTCAGCGTCACCGAACGCACCCGCGAGATCGGCCTGCGCCTGGCCGTGGGCGCGCTGGAAGGTGAGGTGCTGCTGCAGTTTTTGATCGAAGCCGTGGTGCTGTCGGCGCTGGGCGGCCTGATCGGCGTGCTGATCGCCACCGGCGCGTCGTGGGTCGGCGCCGGGCTGATGGCGGTGCCCTACGCCTTCGACCCGGCGATCAACGGCCTGGCGTTGGTCTTCTCGGCCTTCATCGGCGTCGTCTTCGGCTACTTCCCAG
>JANOAM010000938.1:0-1802 GCA_031411215.1 Betaproteobacteria bacterium | reverse complement strand
GTGCTGGTGAGTGACATCCGCATGCCCGGCGGCAGCGGCATCGAACTGCTCACCCAGGTCAAGCAGCGCCACCCCGGCCTGCCCGTCATCATCATGACGGCCTTCTCCGACCTGGACAGCGCCGTCAGTGCCTTCCAGGGCGGTGCTTTTGAATACCTGCCAAAGCCTTTCGACGTGACCGCGGCGGTGGATCTGATCCGCCGCGCCGTGCAGGAGAGCGTGCGCGAAGAAGTGGCTGAAGCCTCGCCCGTGCAGGCGCCGGAAATGCTGGGCCAGGCGCCGGCCATGCAGGACGTGTTCCGCGCCATCGGCCGGCTGAGCCAGAGCAATGTCACGGTGCTCATCACCGGTGAGAGCGGCAGCGGCAAGGAACTGGTGGCGCGTGCCTTGCACAAGCACAGCCCGCGCAGTGGCGGGCCCTTCGTGGCCATCAACACAGCGGCCATCCCCAAGGACCTGCTGGAAAGCGAACTCTTCGGCCATGAGCGTGGTGCCTTCACCGGCGCGCAGGCCACACGCCGCGGGCGCTTTGAACAGGCCGACGGCGGTACGCTGTTCCTGGACGAGATCGGCGACATGCCCTTCGACCTGCAGACACGTTTGCTGCGGGTGCTGAGCGATGGCCAGTTCTACCGCGTGGGCGGTCATCAGCCGCAGAAGAGCAATGTGCGCGTTATTGCTGCCACACACCAGAACCTGGAAGAGCGCGTGCGCCAGGGTGTGTTCCGCGAAGACCTGTTCCACCGCCTCAACGTCATCCGCCTGCGCCTGCCGCCGCTGCGTGAACGTCGTGAAGACATTCCGGGCCTCACGCGCCTGTTCCTGGGCAAGAGCGCCAAGGAACTGGGCGTGGAGACCAAGCGCATCACCGACGAAGCGCTGGCCAAGCTGGCGGCCTTCGACTTCCCCGGCAACGTGCGCCAGTTGGAAAACCTGTGCCACTGGCTCACAGTGATGGCGCCCGCCCAGGTGGTCGAACCCAAGGACCTGCCGCCCGAGTTGCAGGACTCCGCCTTGTCCCCGGGCGCCGCGCCCAGCGCGACGCCGTCTTCGCTGGCCACCGACGGCGTGTCCACCACGGCGTCGACCCTGCTCGCACCCGATGCGGGCGCCTCCGCCGCACAGGTGGCCGCCTGGCTGACTGACTTGAAGCGCGACGCCAGGCGCCGCCTGGACGCGCACGAACCCGGTGTGTGGGAAACGCTGACGCACCAATTCGAGGCCACGATGATCCAGACCGCACTGGAGATCACCCGCGGACGCCGCATCGAGGCGGCTCAACGCCTGGGCATTGGCCGCAACACCATCACGCGCAAGATCCAGGAGTTGGGGCTACCGGACTAGGTGGCTGCAATCTCCACGACCACCGGTGCGTGGTCGCTGGGCCGTTCGTTCTTGCGCGGCAGCTTGTCGATGACGCAGGCCGTCACGCGTGACTTGAGCGCCTCGCTGACCAGGATGTGGTCAATGCGCAGGCCCTGGTTCTTGCGGAAGGCCAGGTTGCGGTAGTCCCACCAGCTCCAGCTCTTGATGGGTTGTTCGAAGAGCCGGAAGGCATCGGTCAGGCCCAGGGCCAGCAGGCGCTGGAACTGGGCCCGTTCCTGAGGCGTGCAGTGGATCTGGTTGAACCAGCCCACCGGGTCGTAGACGTCGCGGTCTTCGGGGGCCACGTTGAAGTCGCCCATCAGCACCAGCTGCGGGTGCTGCGCCATTTCCTCACGCAGCCAGTCGTGCAGCGCGTCCTGCCAGCGCATCTTGTAGACGAACTTGTCGCTGTCCGGCGCCTGCCCGTTGGGGAAGTA
>JANOAM010000937.1:0-2593 GCA_031411215.1 Betaproteobacteria bacterium | reverse complement strand
GCGCGTTCCGTCGCATAACGCAGCAGTTGGTGGTGGCCGGCGATGATGGCGTCGTGCAGGAAGCGCAGCGGCTCGTTCAGCCGTGGTTTGGCTTCGCGCTGGAAGTGGGCCGACAAGGTCTGCAGCGCCATCTGCGAGGCGACTTCACCTTCCGGGTGGCCACCCATGCCGTCGGCCAGTGCGAACAAACCTGAATCCCGCGTGTAGCAATAGCCCATGCGGTCTTCGTTCTTCTCGCGGCCGCCGCGGCGGCTGACCTGGTAGACGGAAAAGCGCATCGCCGCAGCTTAGGGCTTGGCGCCGGTCTTCAGGGTTTCAAGTTGCAGCTTTAGACGTTCGCTGAAAGTCAGCTTGGTGTAGCGGCGCTCGGTCTCCCTGGACAATTCTTTCTGCAGCGCGAAGACGCTTTGCGGACGCGACAGCGGGTCCAACGACATGCACCATTCCGTCACCTCGATCAAGTTGTCCGAATAGACATTGCGCAGCCGGCTCAGGCTCAACGCCAGGCGGTCCTTTTCCAGCCGCTGCGGTGCGTCGTTGGGCGGGTAGCCCTGCATGCAGGCATAAATGCAAGCGCCTATGGCGTAGATGTCGGTCCACGGGCCCAGCGTGCCGTCCCGCCGGTACATCTCCGGCGCGGCAAAGCCGGGCGTGTACATGGGCCGTATGAAGTTGCCTTCCTTGGACAGCACCTCACGCGCCGCGCCAAAGTCCAGCATGACCGCCTTGTTGTCGTTGGTGACAAAGATGTTGGCCGGCTTGATGTCCAGGTGCAGCATCTTGTGCTGGTGCACGATGCGCAAGCCGCGCAGGATCTCGTCGAAGAGGCTCCGAATGGTGGACTCGCGGAAGACCTTGTCACGTTTCAGGTCACGCGCGGTGACGATGAAGTCCTGCAGGGTGTCGCCCTGCAGGTAGTTCATCACCATGTAGACGGTTTCGTTCTCGCGGAAGAAGTTCAGCACGCTCACCACGCTGGGGTGGCTGATCTGCGCGAGTGAACGGCCTTCTTCGAAGAAACTCTTCAGGCCCAGTCGGTACAGCGGCTGCTTGTCGGGCTTGACGCGGGGCGTCAGTTCACCGGGCGAGCGTTCGGCCAGGCTGGCCGGCAGGTATTCCTTGACCGCCACCAGTTGCTGGCCTTCGCCCTCGGCCAGGTACACGACACCGAAGCCGCCAGCCGCCAACTTCTTGACGATCGTGTAGCCACCCACCACTGTGCCCGAAGGCAACGGCGCTGGTTTGGGCTTTGACATAATCGCGCGAAGTTTCCGGGGGCAGCTGAATGGCGGTTTATAGCATGACGGGGTACGCCAGCGCGGCCTCGGAGCCAGGTCCGGGTGCGCCGGTGGTCACGGTGGAAGCCCGCTCGGTCAACGGCCGATTCCTGGACCTGGCGCTGCGGCTGCCTGACGAAGTGCGGGGCCTGGAGCCTGCGCTGCGCGAACTGCTCACGGCCGGGTTTCGCCGCGGGAAGATCGAGCTGCGTGTGGCAACCGCGCGCGACACCGATTCCGCCCTGCCCCAACCCACTTCGGACCAATTGAACCAGTTGGCCCGCACGCAGGACACGGTGCGCAGCTGGCTGCCCGCCGCACGCGAGCTGTCGGTCAACGAGGCTCTGCACTGGTGCAAGGGCGGCAGCACGGTGGAAAAGCTGGACGAGCCCACGCTGGACGCCGCGCGCCGCTGCGTACAAGGCCTGAAGGAAGCCCGTGCCCGCGAAGGCGCCCGCCTGGCCAGCATGCTGATGGAACGTGTGGCCCGGCTGCGCGAACTGGCCGCCCAGGCCGAGCCGCTGCTGCCCTTGGTGGTGCAGCGCCAGCAGGCCCGCTTCCTGGAACGCTGGAATGAAGCGCTGGCCACGGCCGATTCGGCCAGCAGCGTGCCGGCCCAGGCTCTGCACGAACGAGCCATGGGCGAAGCGGCGACCTTCGCCATCCGAATAGACGTGGCCGAGGAACTGTCCCGGCTGCGGTCGCACCTGGAAGAGATTGACCGCCTGCTCAAGGCCGGCGGTGAACTGGGCAAGCGCCTGGAGTTCCTGATCCAGGAGCTTCAGCGCGAGGCCAATACGATGGGCAGCAAGTCCGCGGCGCTGGAGTTGACGACGATCTCGGTGGAGATGAAGGTGGCGATCGAGCAGATGCGCGAGCAGGTGCAGAACATCGAGTGACGTTTCGTGGCATCTCTTGCCACCCCAAATCACCCGGTAAGTCGTTGATTTCGCAATGGAAGTTGATCTCATGAGGTAGCAGGCCGTCCCAGCGAAGCGCACGCTTTGTGTGGGGGAAAACGTGGGGGAAATCTGGTTCCACCGCGATTTGGGCAACCGCCCGATTTTTTCCCCCACAGATTCCGCTGGAGGCCGCGCCATGACTGGATTTGAGACAAACGCTACCGACAAGAACCTGAGAGCCTGGCTCAACGCCGGCCCAGTAGTCCGGGGAGTGGGAGACGGGCTGACCTTCGTCGCCACCGCCGCCAGCGCGAGCAAGGGCAAGGCATCGTGGGTGCTGCGGTACCGCTTCGGCGGGCGCGAGAAGGAGAAGACGCTCGGACGGTACCCCGACATCTCGCTCAAGGACGCGCG
>JANOAM010000936.1:0-4183 GCA_031411215.1 Betaproteobacteria bacterium | reverse complement strand
GGGGGTGGGCCTAAGCACCTACCTTGCGGCAGGGCGCGCTGCAAAGCTAGCTATTGCGCATGAGGATCTGGCCTGGGCTGCGGCGCTGCTGAACATGTGCAAGGTCAGCCTTGTCGCCTTTGCTGTGGGTGGGGCTTTCCTCAGCCTGGCCTACTGGGACATGCCGTACTACCTGGTGGTGCTTGTGGTGGTGACGAACCTGCTGGTCCGAAGCCACATAGCGCGCACGGCGGCTGGCGGTGCGCCTGTGCCCGTGCCCAGTACCCCACCCCGGCTGCCGGCTGCCCCACGCCTCGTCAAGCCCTGAGACCATGCTTCGCCCTCTCATACGTTGGAGTTCCAGCCGCGGCGGCCGTAGCCGTCTGACGATCTTCATCTTTCATCGTGTGCTTGCAGAGCCCGACCCGCTGTTTCCGGGTGAAGTGGACCGCGCGGACTTCGACCGAATGATCGGCTGGGTCACACGCTGGTTCCGCGTGCTGCCGCTGGAGCAAGCCGTTCGTGGCCTGCGTGATGGCAGCTTGCCCGAAGGCTCAGCCGCCATCACCTTTGATGACGGCTACGCGGACAACCTGCACCACGCCGAACCCCTGTTGCGCAAGCATGGCGCATGCGCCACGCTGTTTGTGGCCACGGGTTTCCTGGATGGCGGCTGCATGTGGAACGACCGGGTCATCGAGTCCATCCGCCGCACCACGAAAGACGTGCTTCGTTTGCCCGACGTGTTGGCCGAGCCGCTGCCGCTTGCTGATCTGGCGCAACGCCGGGCCGCCATCCACCGCCTGCTAGGCCACATCAAGTACCTACAACCCGCCGAGCGGCTGCACGCGGTGGAACAGGTGGTGCGCGCAGCTGATGTGCCGGTGCCGCGCGACCTGATGCTCACCCGAGATGAATTGCGGCGTTGGCACGCTGGCGGCCAGCAGGTGGGTGCCCACACGGTGAACCACCCCATCCTCGCGAGCCTGGACGATGACAGCGCCCGCCAGGAAATGGCCCTGGGGCGCGAAGAACTGGCGTCCCTGATCGACAGCAGGATCGCGCTGTTCGCCTACCCCAATGGCAAGCCCGGGGTCGACTACCTGCCCCAGCACGTGACCATGGCGCGAGAGCTGGGCTTTGACGCCGGCGTCTCAACGGTATGGGGCGTGGCGACATCGGATTCGCCGCTGTTCGAACTGCCCCGCTTCACGCCCTGGGATCGCAGCCGCTGGCGCTTCGGCGCGCGGCTGGCCCGCAACCTGATGGCCGCCTGACAGCGGCCATCAGGGGCGGGTCTTAGTTCGGCGTCAAGTCAACCGCGGCCTTCCGGCCAGCGATGGTGGCGGCAAAAGCGCCGCGCACGTCGGCTATGTGGTCTGACTCGTTGTGGCCCGCATGACAGCCCTGGCAGGTCCGCGCTTCGCCCGGGCGGTTGGAATGTTTGACCTGGTCGCGAATGAACTCCACGCCATCGGCTGCGACGCCACGCATCTTGTAAGGCGTGTCACAGGGGATGCGCACATTCACCGATCCATCGGATTCCGGGCGGGCGTAACCCAGGAGCCGCATGTCCTGGCCTTCCAGCGACGTGGTGTTGACAGCCGTCTCCGGGGTCAGGTTGGGCTTGGCCTCGTACAGGGCAAGCTTCTGAACACTGGCCACTGTGTAACCCGCGTCTATGCAGGCCCCCTCCTTGCTGCACTTGGCGCCACCTGTGACCAGTTTGCCCACGCGGGCATTGACCACACGCAACGAACAGAAGCCCTGGTCTTCCTTGGTCTGTATGGTGGGCGCAGCCTTGCCATAGATGGTCATGTACGGCAGCCGCACGCGGGCGGCGAATTCGTGCCGATCTGCGCGGTCCACCACCTTGGCCAGGTCATTGGGGTGCTGAGAAGGGAAGGTCTTCTGCACGTAGATGCCCGTGTCGCAACCCGGGCCGTTGAAGAACGCCGGGTTGGCTGAAGCAATGGGCAGTGCCATGTAGCACACGCCCTTGCCCAGCGTCAGCAGCACCTCATTGCCCGGCAAGCCCGCCGGGTAACCGCCCTTGCCCATGAATTTGCCCGCGGAGTCCCTGAACGCCAGGCTGTCGTCTTCCTGTGCCCAGGGCAGGAGCCGGTAAACGGAAGGCTGAAAGGTGTTGCCCGCACCTTCAACACCATGCGGAAGCCGCGGGAAGGCGATGGGCATGCCCAGCCCCATGTTGTTGGCCCGGTAGTAGTCCGCGGTCATGAGGTCGCCGTTGCTGCGCTCGCCAAAGAAGTGCAGCGACACCTGTTCGTCCCAATGGCCGCTGCCGGCTTCGGAAAACATCTTGATGTGCGCACCAAAGGCCGACACTTCGTCACCGCCGAACTGGTTGGTGATCGTCATCCAGTATTGGTTGGCCGGCGTCAGGCCCTCGCTGAGCTTTTCATCCACGCGCCAGGTGGATGTGAGGATGCTGCCGTCAGTCAGCACCAGCGGGTGCAGCGCCATGTCGTCGTGCGGGCCAATGTTCACCGCATTGCTGCCGTTTGCGTTGGCCGTCCAGCGCTGGAGCGAGTAGCTGCCGGGGTAGGGTGTGGACTTGTACGGCATGCGAACCGGATAGACCTTGGCACGCGTAGACACGAAGACAAGCTTGTCATTGCTGATCCAGTCTGGCTGCATGTCCACGACACCTTCAACACGGGGCCAGGCCGTGACCGTGCGCGTTTCCGTGTCGTAGATGTGGATCACGGCCGTGGCCGCGTCGCCAAGAACCTTGATCGGCAATTCACCGAACAAAGTCCAGCGCGTTTCAAGCAGGACCTGTGCGTAGACCACCGAGAAGGCGATCTTCTTGTTGTCGGGGCTGACCTTGGGGTCCAGCGCCGCGCAGTGCACCTGTTGGTTGTTGATGCAGTCAAAGACCGTGACTTCGGTCCCATCGGCCGCGCGGTCCACGATGTTGGTCTTCTTGAAGCCGCCCATGACCTGAGCCGTGTCAGGAAGGGCGTCGTAGTTGTCGAGCATCACGTTGATGCCGTTAAAAGTGGTCGTTGTGCTGCGCTCTGCCCAGACGTAAACAATGGGCAGGGTGGCGGTCGGAACCGGAGGGGTAGGGCTGGGGCCGCTTGTCGTTGGGCCGCCGCCGCCAGTCGTGCCGCCGCCGCCCGTCGTGCCACCGCCGCCGGTGGTGCCACCGCCACCTGTGGTTCCACCACCGGTTGGGGTGCCACCGCCGCCGGGGGCGCCACCTTCACCGCCGCCGTCCGCTCCGACCGCCGTGTTGCAACTGGCGTCGGTGCAGCTGCTGTTGCCGTTGCATGCTGCAAGCAGCATCGTCGCGCAAAGCAGGCTAAAGATGGATATAGACCTTGAAATCATGCCAGTTACCAAGTTTGGCCCGGAACAGTTTCCGCGGCCCGTCCAGTGGGATATCGGACGCTCAGGGCAGGTTAGCAGCGCCATCTACATTGAACATGTAAGCCGGTGCAAGGTGCTTCATTCCCATAGGGGGTTTCCAGCGCCAATGCAGACCTGTGTGGAATTGTTCACGGACAGCGGCGAGGCGCCATCAGCAATTGCGGCACTGGCGTCCTGCGGCAGTGCTCAGCCGGGGCCCTGCACTGGGCGGGCACCGCAGACCGCGTGAAGGCCGTCACGCTGGGTGGGCCGGGCGGCTTGGGCGAGCAAGGGATACTCAGAAGCTTGCTGGGGCCCTTTGCGTCGGAGCCCATTTCGCGCCTGTCGCGCGCACCTCAAAACTCCACCTGGGACACCCTTCCATGACAAGTGTGCGCCGCGCGCTGGCGCTGTCCATGGTCGAGCGCTACCTGCTGCTCGTGCTGGCCCTGGCCAGCAACATGCTCATTGCCCGGTTGTTGACGCCAGCAGAGATCGGCCTCTTCTCGGTCACCCTGGCCGTCGTCAGCTTGGCTCAGATGGTGCGCGACTTCGGCATTGGCACCTTCCTGATCCAGCACAAGGACCTGCAGCAGCGTCATATCCAGACGGCCTTCGGCGTCATGCTGATCATCGGCGGCGTGCTGTTCGCGCTGTTTTTCTTCGCGGGCCCGTGGGCCGCAAGTTTCTATGGTGACCCGAGGGTTGGCGAGGCGCTTCAAATCTGCGCCTTGAACTTCCTGGTGCTGCCGTTCTGCACCATATCGATGAGCCTGCTGCGCCGCGAGATGCGGTTCGACCGCATCGCCGTCTTGTCGCTGACTGGTGG
>JANOAM010000935.1:0-3079 GCA_031411215.1 Betaproteobacteria bacterium | reverse complement strand
CCACCGCAGCGCTCGGGTCGAAGCCCCAGGCAGCCGTGGACAGGCCCTGGCCGCCACCTTCCAGCTGGAAGCTGGACAGTTCCAGCACCCACACCTGCGGCAGCGGCAATTCCGGCGGCGGCGGGGGCGGCGGCTGGATGGGCAGCGTGTCGACGGCAGATTCGTCTTCTGCTTCAAGATCCGCTTCGACTTCAGGCAGCGGTGCCGCGACATGCGGTTCGGCCGGTTCCACTGGCGCGGCGACATGCTCATCCGCGGGTGTGGATGCCAGCGAGTCACCGGCCGCATCCAGCGCGGCCGACAGCGTGTCCAGCATCGTGGGGCCGATGTTGCCGGCCACGGCCACGCGACGACCTGCGCGTTCGACCAGCAAGCCGGTCAGTGCCGTGACGGTGGTCTTGCCGTTGGTGCCGGTGATGGCCAGCACCTGCGGTGAATAGCCGTGTGCCGCCTTGAGGTCGGCCAGGGCGCGGGCGAAGAGGTCCAGTTCACCCATCACCGCGATGCCTGTGTCGCGTGCGGCTTGCAACAGCGCAGCAATGCGAGTGTCGTGAGGTGCCAGGCCGGGGCTCTTCAGCACCAGTTGGCAGCTTGCCAACTGGCCCACCGTCAAGTCACCGCTGATGATGGTCACTGTCGGGAACTGCTCGCGCAAAGCGGCCGCACCTGGCGGCGTTTCGCGCGAGTCCCACACGGTCATCGCCGCCCCATAGCGCGCACACCAACGCGCCATGGCCAGGCCGCTGTCACCGAGGCCCAGCACGAGAACGGGGGTGTCCTTGAGCCAGTCCATCAGCGCAACTTGAGACTCGCCAGGCCGATCAGGCACAGCAGCATGGTGATGATCCAGAAGCGCACGACGACTTGCGTTTCGGTCCAGCCCTTCTTCTCGAAGTGGTGGTGCAACGGCGCCATCAGGAAGATCCGCCGGCCCGCGCCGTACTTCTTCTTCGTGTACTTGAACCAGCTGACCTGGATCATCACGCTCAGCGCTTCGGCCACGAAGATGCCGCCCATGATGCCCAGGACAATTTCCTGCCGCGTGATGACGGCGATGGTGCCTAAAGCCCCGCCCAGCGCCAGCGCGCCCACGTCGCCCATGAAGACCTGCGCCGGGTTGGCGTTGAACCACAGGAAGGCCAGCCCCGCACCGGCCATGGCGGCGCAGAACACCAGCAGTTCGCCCGAGCCCGGGATGTGCGGGAACAGCAGGTACTTGCTGAACACCGCGCTGCCGGTGACGTAGGCGAAGATGCCCAAGGCGCTGCCCACCATCACCACCGGCATGATGGCCAGGCCGTCCAGCCCGTCGGTGAAGTTCACCGCGTTGCTGGCGCCGACGATGACAAACCAGGTCAGGAAGATGAAGCCGAAGACGCCCAGCGGGTAGCTCACCGTCTTGAAGAACGGCACCATCAGGTCGGCGCGCGGCGGCAGTTCGTTGGAAAAGCCACTGCCCACCCAGCGCAGGAAGAGTTCCAGCACGCGCAGGTTGCTGGTCTCGCTGACGCTGAAGGCCAGGTACAGCGCGGCGACAAGGCCGATCAGCGTCTGCCAGAAGAATTTCTCGCGGCTGCGCATGCCTTCCGGGTCCTTGCGCACGACCTTGCGGTAGTCGTCCACCCAGCCGATGGCGCCGAAGCCAAAGGTCACCAGCATCACCACCCAGACAAAGCGGTTGCTCCAGTCGAACCACAGCAGCGTGGACGCGCCGATGCCGATGAGCACCAACACGCCGCCCATGGTGGGCGTGCCGCGTTTGCCCAGATGGCTTTGCACGCCGTATTCGCGGATGGGCTGGCCGACCTTCATCTCGGTCAGCTTGCGGATCACCCAGGGCCCGAAGGCCAGGCCGATGAGCAGGCTGGTCATGGCTGCGAGCACCGCACGGAAGGTGAGGTACTGGAAGACACGCAGAAAGCCGAACTGCTCCGGCGCCATCTGCATGAGCCACTGCGACAGGCTAAGCAGCATGGACAACCCTTTGCAGCGCCTGCACGACCTGCTCCATCTTCATGAATCGGGATCCCTTCACCAGCACGGAGGCGCAGGACGGCGCCTCATGCAGGGCCGCAACCAGCGCGGCTGTGTCCTTGAAATGGCGGTGTGCCCCGGCATGTGCACTCAGCGTGCCTGCCGTCCAGAAGTGTTCGATGCCACGTTCACGCGCCCGCGCGCCGACCTCGGCGTGGAACTGGGGACCCAGCGTGCCGACCTCGCCCATGTCGCCCAGCAGCAACCAGCGCGGGCCGGGCAGCGCTGCCAGCACCTCAATGGCGGCCAGCACCGAATCCGGGTTGGCGTTGTAGCTGTCGTCCACCAGCGTGACTGCACGGCCCTTCAACTGCACGGTTCCCACCTGTGACCGGCCCGACACCGGCACAAAGGCGGACAGGCCTTGCTGCACCGCGCCCAGCGGTGCACCGGCAGCCAGCGCACACGCAGCCGCAGCCAGAGCGTTGCGCACGTTGTGCGCGCCGGGTAGAGCCAGCGTGGCGGTGCAGGCGCCTGCGGGTGTGATCAGTTGCAGCTGCCAGTGCAGCGCAGCGGCGTCCCACAGCGCTGTGCCCGTCACATCGGCCGGGGCTGTCGAACTGAAGGTGGAACTGAACGTCAGCACGCGACGCACACCGGCCAGTTCGCGCCACAGCGGGGTGTAAGCATCGTCGGACGGGATCACCACCGTGCCCGCGGCGCCCAGCGCAGCAATGACCTGGCCGTTCTCGCGCGCCACGGCTTCCACCGAGGCCATGAACTCCTGGTGCTCACGCTGCGCGTTGTTGACCAGCGCCACCGTCGGCACGGCCATCCCGGCCAGCAGCGCGATCTCGCCTGGGTGGTTCATGCCCAGCTCCAGGACGGCCACGCGGTGCCAGACGTTGTCGTCCTGGCGCAGGCGCAGCAGCATCAGCGGCACGCCGATGTGGTTGTTCAGGTTGCCGGCGGTTGCCAGCGCATGCTCACCCTGCCAGGCACGCAGGATGGACGCGACCATCTGCGTCACCGTGGTCTTGCCGTTGCTGCCGGTGACCGCGATCAGCGGCAGGTGGAAGCGCTGGCGCCAGGCTGCTGCCAGTTG
>JANOAM010000934.1:0-2255 GCA_031411215.1 Betaproteobacteria bacterium | reverse complement strand
GCCGAGTTTGTAGCGGTAATCGGAAAGGCCGGACGCTACATCCCAAAGGAGCGTGCGCTAGACCACGTGGCGGGCTACTCCATCTTTAACGATGGCTCGATTCGCGACTACCAGTTCCGCTCCAACCAGTGGCTGTGGGGCAAGAATTTCGACGCCAGTGGCGGCTTCGGGCCCGAGTTCGTCACCGCCGATGAGTTGCCGCCGGGGGCGGTCGGGCTGCAGTTGCAATGTCGCCTTAACGGCGAGGTGTTACAGAACGCCAACACGAAGGACATGATCTTCGACGTGGCAACGCTCGTGGCCGCGTGCTCCGAGGGCATGGCCCTGCAGCCTGGCGACATCATCATCACCGGAACGCCCGCCGGCGTGGGCCTGGCGCGCAAGCCGCAGGTCTGGATGAAGGCCGGTGACGTGTGCGAGATCGAGATCGAACAGATCGGGGTGCTGAGCAACCCCATCGTGGCGGAGGCTGCGTGAGCTTCAGGCGGCGCACGCTGCTGGCCGCAGGCGCGGCCAGCTTCGGTGTCGCCGCGTGGTCCGCGCGTGCGCAAGGCACCTGGCCGCAGAAGCCCATCAAGTTCCTCGTGCCCAACGCACCGGGCAGTTCGGTGGACACCGTCGGCCGGCTGCTGATGGCCGAGATGTCCAAGTCGCTGCAGCAGCCTGCGGTGGCCGACAACAAGGCCGGTGCAGCGGGCGCGCTGGGCGCGGAAGCTGCACGCGCTGCGCCCGCGGATGGCTACACGCTGCTGATCGGCTCCAGCACCGCCATCTCCACCGCGCCCTTGCTGCAGAAGGCAGCCAGGTACGACCCGCTGGTGGACTTCGAACTGATCAGTCTGGTGGCCTTCTTGCCCAACGTGCTGGTGTGCCACCCAGGCCTGCCGGTGAAGAACATCAAGGAGCTCATCGCCTACGCGAAGAGCAAAGGTGACAAGACCAATATGGCCTCGGCCGGCATCGGTTCGGCCAGCCACCTGGCGGGCGTGGCCTTCCAGGCCGCAGCGGGGTTCACTTCGCTGCACGTGCCCTACAAGGGCGGCAGCCAGGGCGTGGCTTCGGTGGTGTCGGGTGAGACCGACTGGGTGCTGACACCCGCGCCCGCTGCCATGTCGCTGGCGGCCGGCGACCGGCTGCGCCTGCTGGGCCACAGCATGCAGGTCAGCACGCGTCCGCTGGGTGACACGCCGTCCATCGCAAGCACGGTGCCGGGCTTTGAATTTGTCGGCTGGATCGGCCTGCTCGGTCCCAAGGGTCTGCCTGCGGCCGTGACCGACACCCTGGTCGAAGCCGTCTACAAGGCCTTGCAAGTGCGCGAACTGACCCAGGCTTTCGATCTGCACGGCGCGCTGGCAACACCGTCGTCGCCCGCCGACTTCCGCCGCTTCCTGGAACGCGACATCGCCACCAACAAAAAGGCCATCGCCATGGCCGGCATCCAGCCGGAGTGAAGCGAGCTGCCCTTTCATGAACACAAGCCCTGACCTGAAGCAAGTTGACGTTGCCATCGTGGGCTGCGGGCCAGCCGGCGTGGTGCTGGCCGCGCTGCTGGGCCAGTCCGGCATCACGGTCCACATCTGCGACCGCCTGCCCGGCGTCTACGCAATCCCGCGCGCCATTGCACTGGACCACGAGATCCTGCGGGTCTTCCAGCAGATCGGCGTCATCGACGCGGTGATGCCGTTTGTCGAGCCCTTCACCAACTCCGAGTTCTTCGGTGTCGACGGCCAGCTGATCCGCCGCATGACCATGGTGAAGCCGCCGTTCCCGCAGGGCTACACGCCGTCGGTGGTGTTCTCGCAGCCGCCGGTGGAGCGTGTGCTGCGTGAGCACATCGCACAACTGCCTGGCGTGACCCTGGCCCTGGGCCTGGCGATGAACAGCTTTGAGCAGGACGCCGGTGGCGTGACGCTGCAATACGCCGACGGCAGCAGCGTGCGCGCGAAGTACGCGGTGGCCTGCGACGGCGGCGGCAGCGCAGTCCGCGCCGCCCTGGACATCAACCTGGAAGACCTGGACTTTGACGAGCCCTGGCTGGTGGTGGACGTGCTGGTCAACGAACAAGGCCTGGCCAAGCTGCCCAAGACCAGCGTGCAGTTCTGTGAACCCGAGCGGCCCTGCACCCTGGTGATCGGACCGAAGAACCACCGCCGCTGGGAGATCAGTCTCAAGGCCGGCGAAGACCCCACGGAAGCGGCGATGCCCGAACGCACCTGGCAGCTGCTGTCGCGCTGGCTCACACCGGCTGACGGCCA
>JANOAM010000933.1:0-1756 GCA_031411215.1 Betaproteobacteria bacterium | reverse complement strand
GTGTGTTGAAGATGCTGGGCGGCGCTTTGCTGGCCTATCTGGCCTTGACGTTGGCCGTGCCCGCCGACCGCGCGGTGGACCCCAACCAGATGTACCTGGCCGCCTACGAACTGGTGTTCCCCAACTACACCTGGGCCGTCGCGGCCACGGCGCTGCTGGTCATCGTCAGCCAGCTGAAGATCAACGTCACGAACGCCTATGCCGGCAGCCTGGCCTGGAGCAACTTCTTCGCGCGCGTGACGCACAGCCACCCGGGGCGTGTGGTGTGGGTGGTGTTCAACACGCTCATCGCGCTGATGCTGATGGAGCTGGAAGTCTTCAAGGCGATTGGCCATGTGCTGGGCCTGTACAGCAACATCGCCATCAGCTGGATCATGGCCGTGGTGGCGGACCTGGTGGTCAACAAGCCCATGGGCTGGTCACCCAAGGGTGTGGAGTTCAAGCGCGCGCGGCTGTACGACTTCAACCCCGTGGGCGTGGGCGCCATGGGTGCCGCCAGCATCCTGTCGGTGCTGGCCTGGCTGGGTGTGTTCGGGCCCATGGCGCAGGCCTTCTCCGCGGCCATCGCCATGGTGGTGGCCTTTGTCACCGCGCCGCTGATCGCCTGGGCCACAAAGGGCCGCTACTACATCGCGCGCCCGGCCGAAGAGGGCAGCTACCTGGGGTCCAGCCTGCAACGCCAATGCGTCATCTGCGAACGCGCCTATGAAGGCGACGACATGGCACCGTGCCCCGCCTATGGCGGCCCCATCTGCAGCCTGTGCTGCAGCCTGGACGCACGCTGCCACGACCTGTGCAAACCGGCGGAAGCGCGTGGCCGTGTGCAGCTCAATTCGCTGCTGCGCCGCCTGACGCCCAAGCTGTGGTGGCCGCAGCTGGACACCGGGTTGGGCCGCTACCTGCTGTTGATGGCCTGGGTGGCGCCGGCCCTGGCGGGCCTGCTGGCCATGATCCACCAGGCCGAACTGCGCCAGTTGGGCGACGGAGCGATGGCTGCCGCACCCGCCCTGCGCGGCGCCTTCATCAAGGCCTACTGCGCGCTGCTGCTGCTGGCCGGTGTGATCGGCTGGTGGCTGGTGCTGGCGCAGGGCAGCCGCCGCGTGGCGCAGGAAGAAAGCAACCGCCAGACCGAAGCCCTGGTGCGTGAGATCGACAGCCACCGCCGCACCGACGAAGAACTTCAGCGCGCCAAACACGCCGCCGAAGACGCACGGCGTGCCGCCGAGGCTGCCAACCAGGCCAAGACGCGCTACATCTCCAGCATCAGCCATGAACTGCGCACGCCGCTCAACAGCATCCTGGGCTACGCGCAGCTGCTGGACGAAGACCCCGCCATGCCGCCGCAGCGCAAGCACAGCGTGGGTGTCATCCGCCGTGGCGGTGAACACCTGCTGAGCCTGATCGAAGGCACGCTGGACATCGCGCGCATCGAAAGCGGCAAGCTGGCGCTCAACCCCAAGCCGCTGCGCTTGCGCGACAGCCTGCAGCAGATCGTCAACCTGTTCGAACTGCAGGCTGCAGCCAAGGGCCTGCGCTTTGAGCACGACGTGGACAGCGCACCGGACCTGGTGCGCGCGGACGAGCGGCGCCTGACGCAGATCCTCATCAACGTGCTGGGCAACGCCGTCAAGTTCACGCAAGTTGGCCGCGTAGCCTTTCGCGCCAGCCATGTGCGCGACATGGCGGTGTTCGAGATCGAGGACACCGGCCCCGGCATCGCCGCAGAAGACATCGAACGCATCTTCGAACCCTTTGC
>JANOAM010000932.1:0-1569 GCA_031411215.1 Betaproteobacteria bacterium | reverse complement strand
CTGGGGCAGGGCTGAAGGCGGCGCGGGATCAGCGGCGCCGCCGTGCCATGACCGCGAGTGCCGCGATACCCAAGGCCGCCAGCGTCAGGCTGGCGGGCTCCGGCACCGTGGTGGCCAGGTTGCTGTTGTCCGGTGCGAAGTCGGAGATGGCGGCCGTCCCCGCCACGCGGCTGTCGCGCGGCCACAGGTTCCAGGTGTACTGGTCCACCGTGAACCCGCGACCCGGCAGGCGCGAATCAGCCAGGTCCAGGGACACGGTGTCTCCGATGAGCTGCGCCGTGCCGGCGCCGAAGGCAAATGTGGGCAGGCCACCGCCTGACAGGTCGCTCACGCGTCCGGAACCGTCACCATTGATGACGATGACCATGTCGAACAACACGTTGGTCGCCCCGATGGCTGCGAAGCCCGCGGTGCCCAGGCCGCGGTTCACGCCCCAGACATAGATGCCGCCCGGCGTGGTGCGGACATTGCCGGCCATCGTGGCGTTCAACGAGAAGATGTGGGAACTGGGGTTGTAGAAAACACCGGCGCTGACCACGTCCAGGTCGGCACCATGGGCTCCGGTGAACGAGGCGAGAAAGTCGCCCGAGGCGTCCACGACGCCGGCCGATGCGGCGGCGCTGAAGGTCGACAAGGCCACCGACAAGGCTGTGACCAGGAACAGGTTCGGTCGAACGAGGCGCATGGGGGTTCTCACTCAAGGGGGATGGAAACCTGTGTACGCGGTGCCCGCGCGCGGCATTCCCTCGCAGCCTGCGTGGAGGACCCCATCACTTGCCGACGCAGACGCGGCTGAGCAGCTGAGCAGCCGAGCGGCCGCGGCCGACGCGCTGCGCACAGGGCCCAGGCCCGTGTTTCCCCGCCCCCCGGATCAAGGGGTTCTGGCGCCGGCCGGCGCATCTGCCGCGCCCGCGCTGCGTAGAGCCCTCACCAGCACCCGTTCCGGTGCCGGGCGGCCGACCCCTGGAGAGAGCGGTGGGCCGGAATGACACCGCAGCCCACCCGAAGGACTCACACCATGACCTCTTCGACTTCACGTCACCTGACCCACTTCAGCAAATTCACCGTCCTCGCGGCCGCCGCGTTGACGGCACTCGCGTCGGGGCCGGTCTTTTCGTCCAGCCACCGCGAAGCGCCCAGCGTCGCCACCATGCCCAAGGTCGACGGCACCGACTTCTACATGTTCAACAGCTACGAGACGGGTCGCGACGGCTACGTCACGCTGCTGGCCAACTACCAGCCGCTGCAGGACGCTTACGGCGGGCCCAACTACTTCAAGATGGACCCCAATGCGCTGTACGAAATCCACGTCGACAACAACGGCGACGCCAAGGAAGACCTGACCTTCCAGTTCCAGTTCAAGAACAACTTCAAGAACATCAAGGTCCCGGTCGGCAACCAGATGGTCGGCATCCCGTTGACGCAAGCCGGCACGGTCAGCACACCCAACGCCGCCGCACTCAACGTCAACGAACAGTTCACGCTGAACATCGTGCGCGGCGACCGCCGCAGCGGCACCGTGGCTGCGGTCAGCAATGCCAGCGGCGGCGCCACGGTGTTCGACAAGCC
>JANOAM010000931.1:0-9830 GCA_031411215.1 Betaproteobacteria bacterium | reverse complement strand
GCCCAGCTCCAGGCCCAGCCCCCGATTGCCCCCGAACCGACTCCCTACAACAACTCAGACCCTGCCCCTCGTTTATCCCAGGCACCCACCGTGGCCCTGAACCGCCCGCGTGCTGCGCCGGCCTGGCCACCGCCCGCGCCGGCCGTGGCCTGGCCGCCAGCGCCCACCACGTTGCCGCCGCCGGACCTTCCCGAGCCGCCGGACACGTCCATGATGCGCACGCAGCCCTTGCCGCCGCAGGCGCTGCCGGACGGTGGTGCGCCGCGCGACGTGACCATCGAAGAACTCATCGACCTGGAACAGCAGGCCGAGTTTTTCATCGTGCTGGGCCAGGACGAATCGGCCATTGACTTGCTGGCGGAGCACCTGCGCAGCACCGGTGGCGGCAGCCCTCTGCCCTACCTGAAGTTGCTGGAAATCCACCACCGCCGCAACGACAACGAAGCCTATGAGCGCATGCGCTCGCGCTTCAACCACCGCTTCAATGCCTATGCGCCGGAATGGGGTGTGGACCTGACGCACGGCCGCGCGCTGGACGACTACGCCGGTGTGCTGCCGCGTCTGCAGCAAGTGTGGCCGCGCCCGCTGGACGCCATGGCCGAGCTGGAAGCGCTGCTGTTCCGCAAGAGCCGTGGCGAGCTGTTCGACCTGCCGGCCTACCGCGAAGTGCTGTTCCTGTACTCACTGGCGCGTGACCTGCTGGACCGTTCTGCCGTGGACACCGGCAACGTGGACCTGCTGCTGCCTATGGCCGACGGCACGGAGTTCGGCAGCACTGCACCCGCGCCCTACTTGGGCTTGGAGCGAGACGCCTTCAAGGACACCCAGGTACCGGAAGACCAGCCGACGGCGCCGGTGGACTTCGACCTCTCCAGCACTGACCGCCGCACCAGCATCTTCGACCTGCTCGACGAGCGGCCGCAGCCGTCCGTACCGCCGCGGCGCAGCTGAACCGGGCTGGGGACAGAGCGCCCTACAGGCGCGCCAGCCGCTCCAGCGCGTTGTTCAGCGTGCTGTCCTGTTTGGCAAAACACAGCCGCGCCAGCCGCTGCTCGAACCCACCTTCGTAAAACACCGCAAGCGGGATCGCGGCGACACCCACTTCGCGCGTCAGCCACTGGCAGAAATCGGCCTCGGGCAAGTCGCTCACGGCGCTGTAGTCCACCAGCTGGAAGTAGCTGCCTTGGCTGTCCAGCGCACGCAGCCGTGTCTTGTCCAGCCCGGCGCGGAAGAGGTCGCGCTTGCGCTGGTAGAAAGCGGGCAGGTTCACATACGGCGCCGGGTCGGCCATGTAGCGCGCCAGGCCATGCTGCACGGGCGTGTTGACCGTGAAGACGTTGAACTGGTGGACCTTGCGGAACTCCGCCGTGAGCGACGCAGGTGCGGCCACGGTGCCCACCTTCCAGCCGGTGACGTGGAAGGTCTTGCCAAAGCTGCTGACCACGAAGGCGCGTTCGGCTAGGCCGGGCACCGACGAAGCGCTGATGTGCGGCACGCCATCAAACACCATGTGCTCGTAGACCTCGTCGCTGATCAGCAAAGTGTTGCTGGGCGCGAGCAGTGCAGACAGCTGCTCCATCTCGGCCCGCGTCCACACCGTGGCGCTGGGGTTGTGCGGGCTGTTGATGATGATCAGGCGTGTGCGCGGCGAGAGTGCGGCGCCGATGCGCGCGAAGTCTGGGCGGAACGTGCCCGGTGTCAGCGGCACGCGCACCACCACGCCACCGGCCAGTTCGATGTTGGGCGCGTAGCTGTCGTAGCACGGCTCCAGCACGACCACCTCGTCGCCCGGGTGCACGCAGGCCAGCACGGCGGTGAGGATGGCTTGCGTGGCGCCTGCCGTGACGGTGATCTCCGTGGCTGGGTCGTAGCGGCGGCCGTAGAGCGCTTCGATCTTGTCGGCCACACGTTCACGCAACTGCGGCACGCCAGTCATGGGCGGGTACTGGTTCAAGCCTTCGCGCATGGCGCCGGTCACGGCGTCCAGCAAAGCCGGGTCGCAGTCGAAGTCCGGGAAGCCTTGCCCCAGGTTGACAGCACCCACTTCCTGGGCCAGCGCGGACATGACGGTGAAAATGGTGGTGCCGACCTTGGGCAGGCGGCTGGTCAGTGCAGGTGTGGCGTGCATCGTTCAGGGTCAGAGTTGATAGTCGGTGCCCTGACCGCTCATCGCGCGTTCAATCAGGGCCGGGGTGAGTCGCGGCGACAGCATCTCGGCAAAGGCCAGCACAAACTGCCGCAGGTAGGCGCTGCGCTTGAAGGCCACGCGGGTGACGTTGGTGCCGAAGAGGTAGCCCAGCGGGCGCGCGACCAGGTCGGTGTCCAGCGCCGGGTCGCGCATGGCCAGTTCGGTGACGATGCCGATGCCCAGGCCCAGCCGCACATAGGTCTTGATGACGTCGGAGTCAATGGCCTCCAGCGCCACCTGCGGCTTCAGGCGTGCACGTGCAAAAGCCTGGTCTATGCGTGTGCGGCCGGTCACCGTGGGGTGGTACAGCACCAGCGGCTGCGCGGCCAGCTGGTCCAGGCTGGGGCGCTCTTCCGTGGCCAGCGCGTGGCCGGCGGGTACCACCAGCACGTGCTGCCATTCGTAGCAGGGCAGGGAGACCAGGTCTTCGTGCGCGGCCAGTGCCTCAGTGGCCAGGCCGATGTCGGCCACGTCGTCCAGCAGCATGCGCGCCACCTGCTCCGGCATGCCCTGGTGCAGCACGACCTGCACACGCGGGTGGCGCAGGCGCAGCTTGGCGACAGGCTCAGGCAGGAAGTAGCGCGCTTGCGTGTGCGTGGTGGCGATGGACAGCGTGCCCTGGTCCTGTTTCGAAAACTCTTCGCCGATGCGCTTGAGGTTGGCGACCTCGCGCATGATGGTCTCGATCGACTTCAGCACCAGCTGGCCGGGCTCGGTGACCCGCTTCAGGCGCTTGCCGTGGCGCGCGAAGATGTCCACGCCCAGTTCTTCTTCCAGTTCCAGAATGGCCTTGCTGATGCCGGGCTGCGACGTGAACAGCGCCTTGGCTGTCTCGGTGAGGTTGAGGTTGCGGCGCACCGCTTCCTGCACGAACCGGAACTGGTGCAGATTCATGCTGCAGGTGCCATCAACTGCAGCGCCGCAGTCGCCATGGCCTGCGTGACCAGATCGATCTCGCCAATGGCCGTGGCCAGGCTCAACCGCAGGTCTGGGTGCTTGGCTCGGACCGTGTCCAGCAGCAGCGGCAGGTCCTTGCGCACATGGCCTCCTGCGCCCAGGAACATGGGCAGCACCTGCACGCTTTGGCAGTCCATCGCCACCAGTTCTGCTGCGGCTTCGGGCAGCGTCGGCGCCATGAATTCCAGAAAGGCCAGGCGCACGGGCACATCAGGCCGCGCAGCACGGATGCGCACGGCGACGGCTTCGAAGGGCGCAGCCCAACGCGGGTCGCGTGCGCCATGGGCGAACAGGATCAGGCCTGTGGTCAAGGTCGTCATGGTCTAACGGTAGCGCACCAGCCAGGTGAAGGCCGCCATGGACAGCAGCAGGTACAGAAGGCTGGGCGCGGCCGCGGCGACCCAGGGTGTCCATCCGCGCAGCGTGGCGATGTGGCCCGACAGGTTGCTCAGCAGCACGAAGCTGATGCCCAGCAGGATGCCGCCAAAGACCTTCAGGCTCACGCTGCCGGCGCGCGCGTGCAGGTAGGCAAAGGGCAGGGCCAGCGCCACCATCACCAGGCAGGCGAAGGGATACAGCGCCTTGCGCCAGAAGCGGATCTGGTGGCTCTGCGCGGCCTGTTCCTGGCTGTTCAGGTGGCTGCTGTAGCGCCAAAGCTCCAAGGTCGTCATGGTGCTCACCGGCAGCACGGCGGCGGCCACCACAGCCGCGGTCAACGTGCTGGGCCAGCGCAGCGTGGGCGCCCGTTCCAGCACCACATGCGGCTGGTCTTCGGATCTGGCCACGGGCCAGCGTGCGGTGCTCGCGTCGGTCAGTGTCCAACTGCCGTCGCTGCCGACCTGGCCCTCACGCGCTTCGGTGCGCGACAGCAAACGGCCGTCGGCGTCAAATTCAAAGATGCGAACGCCGGCCAGCAGGCCCCGTGCACTGGCCCCGGCCACGTTGACGGAGTAGCTGCGTTCGCCTTCCGGCGTGCTGCGCTTTTCCTTGAGCCAGGCGCCGGCACCTTCCAGGCGCAGACCGCCCGCGCTCCGTGCTTTCAGCAGCACGGCTTCGCGTTCGCTGGCGGGCGCCAGGTAGTCGCCCACGACAAAGGTCAGCACCGCAAAGCACAGGCCCAGTCCGGCCAGCAGGCCAAGAGCACGCCAAGGTCCCAGGCCACCGGTGCGCAGGATGGTGAACTCCGAACTCTGCGCCAGGCGTGCCATGGAGAAGATCGTGCCGATCAGCACCGCGATGGGAAAGAGCTCGTACAAATGCCCCGGTATCGCCAGGCTGGCAGACAACACGGCCTTGCCGACGAAACGGCCCTTGCCACCGATGCCGTCCAGTTCCTCGACGAAATCGATGAAGTAGAAGAGCGACAGGAAGGCCAGCGCCACGAACATCACCGACGCGGCAATGTCGCGGTAGAGCAGCCGGCGCACGGTCTTCATGCGGTGGCCTTCTTGCGCACGGGCATCAGGCGCGACACGGCCGCGTGGTCGCGCCACCACAGCAGGGCCAGCGCCACCACGAAGGCGCTGCCGTGCACGCTCAGCAGCGCGGCACCCATGGACATGCGGCCACTGGCCACCCAGGCCTGGCCCAGGTTGACGAAGTTGTAGTACACGACAAAGCTCAGCAGCGCGAACAGCAGGTTCCAGTTGCTGGCACGGCGCGGGTTGGTGGCCGCCAGGCCGATGCCCAGCAGCAGCAGGTTGGCGGCACCCAGCAGCAGGCCGAAGCGCCAGGTCAGTTCGCCCTGGTTGCGCGGCGTGGGTTCCAGCACCAGGTCCATGGTGCTGACGGCCTTGGGCGGCTGCGCTTCGACGGCGCGCACGGCGCGGTCACCGGCCAGCACGCGGTAGCCCTCGAAGCGGGACAGCGTGCGTTCGCCGCTGCCGGTGTCGACATCGTTGCGCTGACCACGTTCCAGCACCAGGACGCGGTCCTCGCCATCGTTTTCCAGCCGGCCCGACCGGGCCGAAGTGACCGATTCGCCGCGCTCCTGCCGCGACAGGATGAACACGTTGCGTGCGTTGACGCCGTCCGCGCTTTCGCGTTCGACAAAGAACACGCGGCGTCCGTCGGCTGAGGTCTGGAACACACCTGGCGTCACACGCGACAGGTCTGACCGCTGCTGGTAGCGGTCGCGCAGGTCCTGGCTGTTGCGGTTGCCCCAGGGCCATGCAAACAGCAGCAGCAAGGCCACCACGAGCAGCACCGGCCAGGCCATGCGCAGCGCGGGGCGCACGAAGCGCGACAGGCCCACGCCGCTGGCGAACCAGATGGCCATTTCACTGTCGCGGTACATGCGGCCCAGCGTCACGACGATGGTGATGAACAGCGACAGCGTCAGCATGACGGGCAACTGCCCCAACGCCACGTAGCCCAGTAGCAGCACCACGTCCTGCGGTGACACCACGCCGCTGGCCGCCTGGCCTACGGTGCGGATCAGGAGCATGGTCAACTCGATGGTCAGGATCACCACCAGGGTGGCGCCGAAGCCCCTTGCCAGCTCTCTGCGTACAGTTGAATCGAATAACATCCGCTGCTTTATCTGCCCAGGCGGAATTATGGACTTCAAGACTCAGTCAGCAGGGGCCGCAGGCCTTGCTGGTTTGGCGGCCGATGCGCTGTTGGTGGTGCTCGGTTCTGCAACGGCCGTGTCCTCTTTGGACAAGCCGTTGGCCGACGAACTGGGCCGTGCCATCAAGGACGGCGACTTCGAATGCAAGGGTGGACAGCTGCTCTACGCGCACCGCGTGGCTGGCGTGAAGGCATCCCGCGTGGTGTTCGCGTTTGCGGGCGACACGTCGCCCAAGGGCCTGCGCAAGGCCGTGGCTGCGGGCGTGGTGCCGCTCAAGAGTGGGGGCACGCGGTCGCTGGCCATCGCGGCCGTCGGTTTCGGCGGCCTGACGTCCGCACACGGCCAGGCCTTGGTGGCGACCGTGACCGACAGCCTCTACGTCTACCGCGAGACCAAGCCCAGCGCGCCCGCAGCGGCCAAGCTGCGCGCGGTGAACGTGGTTTGTGACAAGGCCGAAACCGCTGCGGTGGCCACGGGCCTGAAGCTCGGTGAAGCCATAGCCGCTGGCACGACGCTGGCGCGCGAATGCGCCAACCGCCCGGCCAACCACTGCACACCCACTTATCTGGCCAGTGTGGCCAAGCAGTTGGGCAAGGACCACGGCCTGAAGGTCGAGGTCCTGAATCGCAAGGACTGCGAGAAGCTCGGCATGGGCTCTTTCCTGTGCGTGGCGCAGGGCTCGGACGAACCGCTGAAGTTCATCGTCGCCCGCTACAACGGCGGCGCCAAGGACGACGCACCCGTGGTGCTGGTCGGCAAGGGCATCACCTTCGACACCGGTGGCATCTCCATCAAGCCCGCGGCCGAGATGGACGAGATGAAGTTCGACATGGGCGGTGCGGCCAGCGTGCTGGGCACCCTGCGTGCGGTGGCCGGGGCCAAGGCCAAGGTCAACCTGATCGGCATCATCCCGGCCTGCGAAAACATGCCCAGTGGCCGTGCGGTGAAGCCGGGTGATGTGGTCACCAGCCTGTCGGGCCAGACCATCGAGATCCTCAACACCGACGCAGAAGGCCGGCTGATCCTGTGCGACGCGCTGACCTATGCGGAACGCTTCAAGCCGGCGGTGGTGGTGGATATCGCCACGCTGACCGGTGCCTGCGTGATCGCCCTGGGCCACCACCGTTCGGGCCTGTTCAGCCCGGACGACGCGTTGGCCGCTGAACTGCTGGCCGCCGGTGAGGCCGCGCAAGACCCGGCCTGGCGCATGCCGCTGGACGAGGAATACGACGACGCGCTGAAGTCCAACTTTGCCGACATGGGCAACGTGGGCGGCCGTGCGGGCGGTTCCATCACCGCGGCGAAGTTCCTGCAGCGTTTCACCAAGAACGTGCGCTGGGCGCACCTGGACATTGCAGGCACGGCTTGGAAGTCCGGCGCGGCCAAGGGTGGCACGGGGCGGCCGGTGCCGCTGCTGACGCAGTTCGTGCTGGCGCGCGCCAAGTGAATCTGCGGCAGCGGGCCTCCATGCCCGTTGCGGGCCGCGCATGACCGAAGTCGAATTCCACACCGGCGTCAGCGATCCGCTGGCCTTTGCCTGCCGCCTGCTGCGCAAGGCTGCGCGGCAAGGCGTGCGGGTGCAGGTGACCGCTCCCGAAACCACGCTCACTGCGCTGGACCGCCTGCTGTGGACCTTTGAGGAGCGCGATTTCGTGCCGCATGTGCGTGTGCCAGGCGTGCCCGCGCACGTGGCCCGGCGCACGCCGCTGTGGCTCTCACCCGCCGTGCAGACGCAGAACGCACCGCGTGTGCTGGTCAACCTGGGCGCCGAGATGCCGCAGGCCGACACACCGGTCGACCGTGTGATCGAGATCGTCTCCGCCGAGGACGCAGCAGAAGGCCGCGAACGCTGGCGCGCCTACAAGGCCTTGGGCCTGCCCATGAAGCACCACGAAGCCAGCGCCCATGGCGGCTGAAGCCCTGGCCGGACGCGACATGCCCTACGACGCCTGGCCCGCGGCCGATCGCGTGCCCACGTTGACCGAGGTGGTGGAACTCGACAGCGTGTTCCCGGTCACGCAGATTCCGGCTGACGAGACTGGGCTGGATCTGCCCGACGTGCTGCCGCCGGAAGCCGCCGTTGCACCGGCGCCGCCCAGCTCCAACCTGGCGGCGGACTTGAGCGCCGAGGTGCTGTTCGAACTGGAGCGGCGCATAGGCACGGTGCTGGAAGCCCGCCTGCGCGACGCTTTGGCGCCGGCTCTGGCGCGTGCGGCCGACTTGTTGATCCGCGAGGCGCGCCAGGAGTTGGCCCAGACCTTGCGGGAGCTTGTAGACGAGTCGGTGACGCGTGCGCTGGAGCGGCGAACGCACACCTGATCAACCCGACCCCTGTCGGCCCAACGGCAGGGCAGATCGTTGTGTCAGGGCGCTGCATGGCACCTGGAGTGACCCGCGTAAGCCCCGCTTCGGGGGCGGATTGTTTTCGGTTATCGTGCCGCGCTTGTTCGTTTTACCAACGTCCGTTGGTCGACAAATCCTTACTGGAGGTTATTGAATGCAAGTCAAGCTGAACGTGATCGTCGGCGCCGCAGCCATCCTGATGGGCGGCTCCGTGTTCGCCCAGGACGTGGTCAAGATTGGCCACGTCGGACCGACCAGCGGCTCCATTGCCCACTTGGGCAAGGACAACGAAATGGGCGCCCGCATGGCCATCGATGAGCTCAACGCCAAGGGCGTGACCATCGGCGGCAAGAAGGTCAAGCTGGAACTGCTGACAGAAGATGACGCTGGTGACCCGAAGCAAGGCACGGCCGCCGCGCAGAAGCTGGTGGACAGCAAGGTGGTGGGCGTCATCGGCCACCTGAACAGTGGCACGTCCATCCCCGCGTCCAAGATCTACAGCGACGCCGGTATTCCGCAGATCAGCCCCTCGGCGACGAACCCCAAGTTCACCCGTCAGGGCTACAAGACCACGTTCCGCGTGGTGGCTGACGACATGCATCTGGGTGGCACGCTGGGCCGCTATGCGGTGAAGGATCTCAAGGGCAAGAGCATTGCCGTCATTGACAACCGCACCGCCTATGGCCAGGGTGTTGCTGATGAATTCGAAAAGGGCGTGAAGAGCGCCGGCGGGTCCATCGTTGGCCGTGAGTTCACCAGCGACAAGGCAACGGACTTCACCGCCATCCTGACCAGCTTGCGCGCCAAGAACCCGGACATCGTGTTCTACGGCGGCATGGACGCTGAAGCCGGCCCCATCATGCGCCAGATGAAGCAGCTGGGCATCAAGGCCAAGTTCATGGGTGGCGACGGCATCTGCTCGGGCGAACTGCCCAAGCTGGCCGCGGGCACCATGGAAGATGGTCAAGTGGTGTGTGCCGAGGCTGGTGGTGTTGAAGGTGCTGCCAAGAAGTCGATGGATGACTTCGGCGTGGCCTTCAAGAAGAAGTTCAACGTGGACGTGCAGGTCTATTCCCCGTACGTCTACGACGCGACCAACGTGCTGGTGGCTGCCATGGTCAAGGCCGGTTCTTCCGACCCGGCCAAGTACCTGCCGGTGCTGGCCAAGACCGAAGGCTACAAGGGTGTGACGGGCACGATCGCCTTCGACGAGAAGGGCGACATCAAGAACGGCGCCCTGACGCTGTACACCTACAAGGGTGGCAAGCGCGACCAGATCGCGGTGGTCAGGTAAGCCCCCGACCTCGCTGGCGCTCGGTACCCCTCGAGGGGGCCGTTCGCCAGCGGACCGGCGGAGCCGGATCCGCGGCTCTGCTTGAGGACAACAAAAAACCCGCCTAGGCGGGTTTTTTGTTGGTGGGGAGGCTGACTACTTCAGCTTCACTTCCTTGTACAGGACGTGCTTTCGCGCCTTTGGGTCGAATTTCAGGAATTCGAGCTTTTCGGGCGTGGTCTTCTTGTTCTTGCTGGTGGTGTAGAAGTGACCGGTACCGGCACTCGACTCCAACTTGATCTTTTCGCGTCCGCCTTTGCTGGCCATGGTCTTCTCCTGGCAGGGGGTTAGATTTCGCCGCGGGCACGCAGGTCGGTGACGACCTGCTCAATGCCCACCTTGTCGATCAGGCGCAGCGCCGCATTGCTGATGCGCAGACGGATCCAGCGGTTTTCGCTTTCCACCCAGAACCGGCGGTACTGCAGGTTGGGCAGGAA
>JANOAM010000930.1:0-4732 GCA_031411215.1 Betaproteobacteria bacterium | reverse complement strand
TCGGTCAGCAGGCCGATCTTTTCGATGGTGCGCTTGAAGCGGCGCAGGGCGACATCGAAAGGTTCGTTCTCTTTGACGCGGATCGTGGTCATTTAGGTCGGGGTCCCGATTGAAGAATGCGCTCGGTGTCTTTGAACAGGTCGTTTGCCGCGTTCCGCTGCAGTTCGCGGTTCTGTAGGGTCAGCGGCGGCTGTCCAAAGATCGACACGCTGGTTTGCCAGCAAAGCCCGACATTATAGGCCGGATTCCGGCCTTGTCGAAGTCCGGCGATCAGGCGGCCTGCTGGAGCGGCGATTCACCAATCTGGTGCGCTGCGCAGGCCTGGAGCACGTCGCCCACCAGCACGATGGCCGGGCTGCCCAGGCCGGCCGCGCGGGCGGCGGCAGGCAGCTGGGCCAGCGTCGTCACCAGGCGGCGTTCCTGCGGCTGACCGGCGTGCTGCACCACCGCAGCCGGGGTGGCTGCGGGCAGGGCGCCCAGCAAGCCTTGCTGCAGCGTGTCGATCTGCGCCATGCCCATGTAGATGACCAAGGTCAGGCCCTGCGCGGCCGCGGCGCCCAGCACGGCCCAGTCCGGGCCCGCGGCGCCGTCCTGCGCATGCGCGGTGACCAGCATCACGCCCTGCGCGTGGCGGCGGTGAGTCCAGGGCACGCCCAGGGCCGTGGCGGCGGTCAGACCGGAGGTGATGCCGTTGATGACTTCCACGGCGATGCCCTGCGCCTGCAGCGCCTCCACCTCTTCACCCCCGCGGCCGAACACGAAGGGGTCGCCGCCCTTCAGCCGCACCACGCGTTCACCGGCCAGCGCCTCATGAACCATCAGCTTTTCGATGAAGGCCTGCGGCGTGCTCTTGCAGCCACCGCGTTTGCCCACGTGCACGACACGCGGCGGACGGCGGCGGCCGCGCAGCACACGCTCCAGCACCGCGTCGCTGACCAGGTCATCTACCAGCAGCACGGTGGCGCGGCGCGCCACGCGCAGGGCTTTCAGGGTCAGCAGTTCGGGGTCACCAGGGCCAGCGCCGACCAGGGCGCAGCTGGGGGTTCGGGATGTCTTCATGCGGTCTCTGCCAGCGGTTGCCCGCGGTGTTCCAGTTCGGCCACGGCGGCCATGATCAAGGCCACCTGGCGGGCCAGCGGTGCTGGCAGCGGGCGCATGCCGCTGAGCACTTCCTGCACGTAGACGGCGGTGGACGCCGCGTCGGTGTCGCGTGGCAGCCAGGGCAGTTCGGCCAGCACGCCTTCCTGCGCGGGCAGCGACAGGTCGGCGCGCGGCTGCCCTGCCATCCACACGTCCATGCGCGGCTGGCGGCGCGGGTCGGCCACGGGCTCACCTTCGGTGCCACGCAGCAGCAGCGCGTCGGCGCCGTCGTGTTCGGCCCACTGGGCCATCAGCTTGCCGAATTCCGGATGCGTGTGGTTCACCACACGCAGCGCCGGCGCACCCAAGACTGGGTTGAGCATCTTGGCCACGGTGTGACCAGGGCCACGCAGGCCCACGGCCTGGCGCAGGTCCAGCAGCGACTGCAGCGCGGGGCACAGCACGCGCGTGGGCACGAAAGCCGGCTCGCGGCGATGCCAGGCATGGCCGATGTCGGCCGGCTGCAGCGCGGCGTGCACGCCCAGGCTGTCCAGGATCTCGGCGCTGGCCACGCGGGTGGGGTCGGCCATGGGGCCGTGCATCAGCACGTGCAGACCCTCACGCGCCAGCCACAGCGCCAGCAGCGGCGTCAGGTTGGGCAGCTTGCGTGAGCCGTTGTAGGACGGCAGCAGCACCACGGGCCGGTCGCTGTGCACGGCCACGCAGTGGGTTTGTGCGGCGTGGAGGAAGCCGGTGATCTCGGGCAGCGTCTCGCCCTTCATGCGCATGGCCATCACGAAGGCACCGGCCTGCACGGCCGTGGCCTGGCCCTGCAGCACCTGCTGCATCAGGTCAAAGGCCGCGTCCTGGCTCAGCGCGCGGGCACCTGCGGCGCCGCGACCGATGTCCTTCAAGTAGCCGGTAATGCCCATGGTGGTCTTTGGCGCGGTCGTTGGCGACTCACGCGCGTGATCTCCCTGTGCCTTCGTTGCAAGTTGTGGGCCCAATGCCGTGACCATGATGCACCTCAGGCGGCGGCCGTGTGCTGCTGCACGAGCCGCTTCAGTTCGGGCACGCAAGACCCGCACTGCGTGCCGCATTGCAGCGCACCCTGCAACACGGCCAGGCGCGCCGCCGCGGTGCCTTCGGCCTGTTGCAGCACCGCTTCGATGCGGGACAGGCGCACGTCGAAACAACTGCACACCTGCTTGTCGCGCGGTGCCGACGCACCGCTGCCCTGCAGCGCACCTGGCGCCAGCAGCGGGCTGCCCGCGGGCACCGGCTGTTGCTGCTGCAGCAGCGGCACCAGCCAGCTCTCGGCGCGGGTGTCGCCGGCCAGCAGCGCGGCTTGCAGTTGCAGCGTGCCGTTGCGCTCGGCCAGGCGCAGGCTGCGCCGTTGGCCACGTCGTGTGTCGGCGTAGTGCAGGGTCAAGGGGCCTTTGATGAGTGCAAAGGCCTGCGCGATCTTGTCCACGACAGCGGCGTCGGCCGGCGCAGCCGCCGCCGCGCGGAACAGCAGGCCGCTGCGCTCGCGACCGAAGGCCACGCAGCTGGCGTGTGCAAAGCCGGCCATGTGCTCGCGCAACACGCGCCGCGCGTCCAGCGCTGCGGTTTCGTCTTCAAACCAGCCCAGGGCCAGCACACGCCAGGGCAGGTCCAGGCGTGTGATGGACACCGCCGCGTGCTTCAACTCGGGTTGTTTGCTTTGTGGGCAGAAGGCTGGGCTGGTCAGCACGTTGACGCCACCCTGCAGGAACTCGTCGCCCCAGTGCATGGCGACAAAAGCCTGCGTGGGCGCCACGGTGGTGCTGCCGCGCGCCGGCAGCACCAGGCGGCCGCGGCGGGACCGCAGTTCCACCAGGTCGCCTTCGGCCAACCGAAGGCGGGCCAGGTCTTGCGGGTGCAGATCCACGGCGGGCTCTGGTTCATGGCCGAAGAGGCGGCCGACCAGGCCGGTGCGGCTCATGCCATGCCACTGGTCGCGCAGGCGGCCCGTGTTGAGCGCAAAGGCGTGGCGCGCGTCGCGCGGCTCAGCCACCGGCTTGAAGGGTACGGCAGCGAAGTGCGCGCGGCCGTCGTCTGTCGCGTAGTGGTGGTCGGTGTAGAGGCGTTCCTGGCCTTGCGCCGCGCCTTCGGGGAAAGGCCAGCAGGCCGCCGCCTGGTCCAGTTGGAGCCAGCTGAGCCCCGTGATGTCCAGGTCGCGACCGCGCGTGCTTTCGCGATGTTCGTTCCAGACCGCTTCGGGCGTGGCATACGGCAGCAGCGTGGGCAGGCCGGGACGCAGCCGCTGTTCCAGCCGGCGGCCGAAGTCGCAGGCGATCTCCCAGTCCGCCCGCGCCTGGCCGGGCGCAGCCACGGCCGCACGCACACGCGTGATGCGCCTTTCGCTGTTGGTGACGGTGCCTTCCTTCTCGCCCCAACTGCTGGCTGGCAGCATCAGGTGCGCGAAGGCGGCCGTGGCGGTGTCGGCAAAAGCTTCCTGCACCACGACGAACTCGGCGCGCTGCAGCGCACGTTTCACGGTGGCCTGGTTGGGCATGCTCTGCGCGGGGTTGGTGCAGGCAATCCACAGCGCACGGATCTCGCCGTCAGCCGCAGCTTCGAACATCTCCACCGCGGTCTTGCCGGGCGTGGCCGGCACGTCGTCCACACCCCACAGGCGCGCCACTTCGGCACGGTGCGCGGGGTTGGCGAGGTCGCGGTGGGCCGACAGCAGGTTGGCCATACCGCCCACTTCACGCCCACCCATCGCATTGGGCTGGCCGGTCAGCGAAAACGGCCCGGCGCCGGGCTTGCCGATATGCCCCGTGGCCAGGTGCAGGTTGATCAGCGCCGCGTTCTTGGCCGTGCCGCTGCTGCTCTGGTTCAAGCCCTGACAGTACAGCGACAACGTGGCGGCCGAGCCACCGAACCACTGGGCCGCCTGAACGATGGCGTCTTCGGCCAGGCCCGTGATGCGCGCGGTTTCGCGCGGCGTGAACTCGCGCACCAGCGCCTTCAGCGCCTCAAAGCCGGTGGTGTGGGCGGCGATGTGCGTGTGGTCCACCAAGCCTTCCCACAACATCACGTGCAGCAGGCCGTGGAACAGTGCCACGTCAGTGCCAGGCTGCAGAGCCAAGTGCAGGTCCGCCTGCTCCGCCGTTTCCGTGCGGCGCGGGTCGGCGACGATGATCTTCAGGTCCGGGTTGGCCCGCCGCGCGTCTTCCACGCGCCGGTACAGCACCGGGTGCGCCCAGGCCATGTTGCTGCCGGCGATGAACAGGCAGTCGGCTTTGGCGATGTCGTCGTAGCAGGCCGGCGGCGCATCGGCGCCTAGCGTGGCCTTGTAGCCGGCCACCGCGCTGCTCATGCACAGGCGCGAATTGGTGTCGATGTTGTTGGTGCCCAGCACGCCCTTGGCCAGCTTGTTGAAGACGTAGTAGTCCTCGGTCAGCAACTGGCCGCTGATGTAGAAACCCAGCGCGTCGGGCCCGTGTTCGGTGGCGATGTTGGCGAAGGTTTCTGCGGCGGTGTCCAGCGCCAGGTCCCAGCTGACGTCCTGCCCGCGAAGACGTGGCGTGCGCAGCCGGGCGTGCAGGGTGATCGGCGCCGTGGCGGTCAGGTGCAACGACTGCCCTTTGGTGCACAGGCGGCCGAAGTTGGCCGGGTGGTC
>JANOAM010000929.1:0-5327 GCA_031411215.1 Betaproteobacteria bacterium | reverse complement strand
GAACCCCACCCTAGCCCTCCTCATGGGCTCCTCCAGCGACTGGGAAACCCTCCGTCACGCCGCCGAGATCCTGGACCGCTTCGGCGTGTCGTACGACAAGCGTGTGGTCTCCGCGCACCGCATGCCGGACGACATGTTTGCCTATGCCGAACAGGCTGCCGCAAACGGGCTGCAGGCCATCATCGCGGGCGCCGGTGGCGCGGCGCACTTGCCGGGCATGCTGGCGGCCAAGACCACGGTGCCGGTACTCGGCGTGCCGGTGTCCAGCAAACAGCTCCATGGCGTGGACTCGCTGTATTCCATCGTGCAGATGCCCAAGGGCATCCCCGTTGCAACCTTTGCCATCGGCCCTGCCGGTGCCGCCAATGCCGCGCTGTTTGCGGTGGCCATGCTGGCCCGGCATGACGACGCACTGCACCTGAGGCTGCTGGCCTACCGCGCCGAGCAGACCGCCGCCGCGCGGGCCATGACGCAGGATCTGCAGTGACCGAGCCGCTGCAAACGCGGGCCCCGCTGGTGCCGGGCTCGGCATGGCTGGGCGTGCTGGGTGGTGGGCAGTTGGGCCGCATGTTCGTGCACGCCGCACAAGTGCACGGCTTCCGCGTGGCGGTGCTGGAACCCGATGCGGCCAGCCCCGCTGGCTCTGCCGCCGACGAACACTTGCGTGCGTCCTATGTCGACGCCGCCGCGCTGGCGGCGATGGCCCAGCGCTGCGACGCCATCACCACCGAATTCGAGAACGTGCCCGCCGGTGCGCTGCGCTCGCTGGCGGCGTCCCGTACGGTGTCGCCGCCCGCTGCTGCCGTGGAGGTGTGCCAGCACCGTGCGCGTGAGAAGGCCTGCTTTGTATCTGCGGGTGTGCCTTGTGCGCCGCATGCCTTGATCAGCACGCACGAAGAAGCCGCATCAGCCATGCACGCGGCGCTGCTGCCCGGCATCCTCAAGACCGCCAGCATGGGTTACGACGGCAAGGGCCAGCTGACGGTGCTGACCCTGGCAGACCTGCCCGCGGCCTGGACGCAGCTGGGCGCTGTGCCTTGCGTGCTGGAGCAACGTTTGCCGCTGCGCACGGAGATCAGCGTCATCGTCGCCCGCGGCGCCAACGGCCAGGTCGTGCACCTGCCTGTGCAGCAGAACCTGCACCGCGGCGGCATTCTGGCGGTGACGCAGGTGCCAGCGCCCGACGTGGCCCCCGCGCTGGCGGCGCAGGCGGTGGCCTTGGCTTCGCGCCTGGCGACCAGCCTGCAGTACGTGGGCGTGTTGTGCGTGGAGTTCTTCGTGCTCGATGACGGCCGCCTGGTGGCCAACGAAATGGCGCCACGCCCGCACAACTCCGGCCACTACAGCATCGACGCCTGTGATGTGTCCCAGTTCGACCTGCAGGTGCGCACGCTGGCAGGGCTGCCCCTGGTCGCGCCGCGCCAGCATTCACCGGCGGTGATGCTCAACCTGCTCGGCGACCTCTGGTTCCGCGAAGCGGGCACCACGGCGCAGGAGCCCGCCTGGCCCGCTGTCCTGGCCCTGCCCGGTGTCCGCCTGCACCTGTACGGCAAGGCGCAGGCCCGCGCGGGCCGCAAGATGGGCCACCTCACCTGCACGGCGGCCGATGGGGCCACGGCGCTGTCCACTGCTCGGCAGGCCGCGGCCTTGCTGGACATGGCGCCGTTCTGACACGGCCGGGCAGGCGTCCGACATGGCAGTGATCAGCGGCGCCGCAGGCGTGGCCGAAGCCGCAGACCGGCTCGCCGCAGGGCAGCTGGTTGCCTTTCCGACCGAAACGGTCTACGGCCTGGGCGCACGTGCCGACGACGAAGCCGCTGTGGCCAGGATCTTCGCCGCCAAGGGCCGCCCTTCGGACCACCCCTTGATCGTGCATGTGGCTGACATGGCGCAGGCTGCGCTGTTCACGCCTGACCTCAGCGCTGATGCACAGCGTCTGATGGCCGCGTTCTGGCCCGGCCCCCTGACCTTGATCGTGCCGCGGCGGCCCGGTGTCGCGGCCGCTGCGGCTGGTGGGCAGGACAGCATCGGCCTGCGCATGCCTTCGCATCCGGTGGCGCTGGCGCTGTTGCGCGCTGCGGCCGATCGTGGTGTGCCCGGCGTGGCGGGGCCCAGCGCCAACCGCTTCGGCCGCGTCAGTCCGACCACGGCCGAACACGTGGCACAGGAGTTCGGCCCTTGGCTGTGGGTGCTGGACGGTGGCATGTGTGACGTGGGTATCGAGTCCGCCATCGTCGACTGCACACGCCCGCAGCCGGCCCTTTTGCGGCCGGGGCAGCTGGGCCGCCGGCAGATCGAAGCGGTTCTGGGTGCGCCGCTGGCAGCGCCGGACGCGCAATCGCCGCGCGCTTCCGGCACGCTGGAGGCGCACTACGCGCCCTCCGTGCCCGTTCGCCTGTGGGACAGCGACGAGTTGCTGGCCCGGCTGGCGCAGGCGCCACCGGCCGGGGGTGGGGTGGTCGGGTTATATTCCCGCCTTGTGCCTGCGGCCGTGCAGGGCGGGTTCTGTTCCTACCTCCATAGGGCCATGCCCGGCGAAGCGGCCGCGGTGGCGCACGAGTTGTTCTCGGTGCTGCGTGAGTTGGATGCTGCGGGTGTCCGCGCCATCTGGGTCGAACGCCCGCCCTCCGGCGCCGAATGGGACGGTGTGCGGGACCGGCTTCTACGCGCGGCTGCCGCCTGAACCGCCAAGCCTGCCGGCCGGAACTTCTGGTGCGGTGCGGCGCTCAACACTGCCCAATCGCCTTCCGGAGCCCAGATGATTTTCAAGCGCAACGCCTCACGTCGCTGGCGCCTGCCCGTGGCTGCCGCCGTGTTCGTGGCGGCGGTGGTGGCCGGCTGCGGCGGTGGCACCACCCAGTACGAGCCCTTCGTGGCCAACCGGGTGATGGCCTTTGGCGACGACTCCAGCGCCTTGCTCTCCGACGGCCGGCACTGGGGCATCAACGGCATCGACATCAGCACCAATTCCGTCGACTGCAACCTGGAACCCAACTGGGTCCAGTCCATCGCCGGCTACTACGGCTACGTCTTTGCGGAATGCAACACCAGCAACCCGCCGCTGGAACCCAGGGCCCTGATGTTTGCGACCGTCGGCGCCAAGGTGTCCGACGTGGCCGCGCAGGTGGATGCCATGGTGTCCACCGGCGGTGTGCACGGCAACGACCTGGCGCTGATCCTCGCCGGCACCAACGACATCTGGGAACTGTACGAACAGTACCCTTCGCAGAGCGAAGAGTCGCTGCTGGCCGAAGCCCGCGGCCGTGCCGAGCAACTGGCTGGCATCGTCAACCGGCTGGTCGCCTTGGGTGCCAAGGTGGTGGTGTCCAACCTGCCGGACCTGGGTCTGAGCCCTTACGCCCGCACTGAGCGCGACAACTTCTCTGGCACCGGCTTCGACCGCGCCGCGCTGATCACACGTCTGACCACGGCCTTCAATGAGCGCCTGGGCACCAAGGTGCTGCTGGATGGACGATACGTGGGCCTGGTGCAGCTGGACCTGCGCACGCAGGCGATCGGCCGTTCGCCGGGCAGCTTCGGCTTCACCGACATCAGCACCAGCATCTGCACGGTGCCCATTCCCAACTGCACCACCAACACGCTGCTGACGGGCTCTACCGTCAGCACCTACCTGTGGGCCGATGAGAAGCATCTCTCGTCGGGCGGTCAGGGGCAGATCGCCACGCTGGCGCTGGACCGCGTCCGCCGCAACCCGTTCTGACGCTGGGCTTTTGACGGCTTTGTGACCGCTTCGCGGGCCCTCCACCGGGGGGGCTTTGGAAAAGTCACGTCACCGCAGTGACGTGAACTCCCAGATTGCCAGGGTATTGCCCGCTGCGCTGCGCTGCGGTGCCCTCGTATAGTGATTTGCACATGGCAGGCGGCCTTGCGGCGCCTGCGGTTCGCTCTGAAGGAGACAACATGTCCAATCACGAGATTCGTCACAAGAAGTGGCCGCTGGCCGCACTGCTCAGCGCGGTGCTGGCGGCCTGCGGCGGCAGCGACGGTGGCGACACCACCACACGCACCCAGGTCACCACGGTCAAGGTATTCGGCGACAGCCTCGCCGATTCCGGCACCTTCGGCATCAAGTTCACGGTGCAGGGCAACCTGATCTACCCGGAACGCGTGTCGCAGACCTTCGGCCTGGGCACGGGCTGCAATTTCTACACGTTCACCGGCACCACGTTCGCCCCCAACACGGCGGTCGGGTGCAACAACTTCGCCATTGGTGGCGCGGTCATCAACGCCACGGCTTCGGGCTACACCGCGTCAGACCCGCGTGGCATTGGTGTGCAGCTGGCCACGGCGTCCACCGCGGGCGTGCGGGGCAACTACCTGCCCACGGACCTGGCGCTGATTGACGGTGGCGGCAACGACGCGGCCACGCTGGTGGGTGCGTATCTGCGCACGCCCACCGACGGCGGCGCGGCGTACATGGGCGTGCTGGGCACGGTGCTGACCCCGGCGCAGATGGCGCCCATCGCCACCGCCTGCGCGGCGCCCACGTCGGCGGCCTGTTCAGGCGCGCTGGCCACTGCCGGCAATACCTACATGTCGGCACTGGCCGACAACTTCTACAACATGATCAAGACCCAGGCGCTGGACAAGGGTGCGCAAAAGGTGGCCGTGCTGAACATGCCGGGCATCACCAACACACCACGCTTCCAGTTCGTGCTGGCCGGCATCGCGGCCTCGGCCGGCGCAGCGGCGCGCACCCAGAGCGAGGCGCTGTTCAAGAGCTGGGTGGTGTCGTTCAACACGCAGCTGGCCACGCGCTTTGCGGGCAACCGGGCGGTCGTCATCGTGGACTTCTACACCGCGTTCAACGACCAGATCACCATGCCGGCCCAATTCGGCCTGAGCAACGTCACCACACCGGCCTGCCCGGTGGTGGGCACGGGTTCCGACGGCCTGCCGGCCTACAGCTTCCCCACCTGCACCAGTGCGTCCTTGTCGGCACAGACGCCGCCCACCGGCGCCACGGGGGGTGCGGACTGGTGGAAGACCTATGCGTTCTCGGACAGCTTCCACCCGACGCCGCTGGGCCATCAACTGCTGGCGCAGTTGATCTCGCGCACGCTGGCCCAGGCCGGCTGGCTCTGACCCACCCACGCAGGAGACACCAACATGACACACGGAATCAATCGCGTGGCCGCTGCAGGGTGGATGGCCGCTTGCGCCCTGGTGGCCGCGGGCTCGGCCCAGGCGCAATCGGCCGGGTCCGTCATCGGGCGCATCGGTGCGACCCAGATCCGGCCTGACGTCAGCAGTGGCGACCTCACCGCGCCCAGCTTTGCCGGCACCCAGGCGGACATCAAGCCGGC
>JANOAM010000928.1:0-10465 GCA_031411215.1 Betaproteobacteria bacterium | reverse complement strand
CGATGTCGCTGCGCGTGTCCAGCAAGGTGCTCAGCGCGCTGATGCGGCCGGCCCAGGGCCCCGGGTTCTCCGGGTCCAGCAAGAGCGAGTTGAAAGCCAGGTCGCCCGTCACCGCATGTTTGATCCACTGGTCCGTCACCACACTGATGTACGGCGCCGTGGCCGGCATGGGCATGGCGGGTGCGCTGCTGCCCAGGTTCAAAAAGCTCACCACCCATTCCAGCCCAGTGGCGCTGGTGCTGATGCCGAGGTCCGCACCCCAGACGTTGTAGCCGGGGTACTGGGTTTCGCCGCTGGCCATGAAGAAGTTGAAGCGGGTCGCGCTGTCCATCAGCTTCAAGGCGTTGATCTGCGGGTCCGACAGGCAGCTGTCGCCACGGTCCACACCACCAGCGCAGCGCAGCGCAGCACCGTTGAGCATGGCGGTGGACGGGTTGAAGCGGGCGTTGCATTGCACAGGGTTGCTGATGAGCCCATCGGCCACGCCGTCCAGCGCATCGCAAGCCGCCAGGGCCGCCTGGTAGACGAGCTTGCGCTTGGCGGCATTGGGGTAGGCGCCGGGCTGCGACAAGGCGATGGTGGTGCGGTGCCCGGACAGCAGCAGCGCGGCGTCGTTCAAGGCCGGATACCAGGCAATGGCGCCGTCCCAGTCAGCCGGCCAACGCTGGATGGCGACCAGTGCTTCGCGCCCGCCCGTGGAGCCGCCGACGAAGTAGGTCTTGCTGGGCGCGCCCGCCGCATATCGGGCCCGGATGAGGGCGACGGCCACGTCACGGGTCTTCTTCAACGCGTCGCCGCTGTAGTTGCGTGCGGCTTCGTCGTTGCGGTTGAAGCTGGCGTCCTGCGTGTCCAGCGCGCCCGCCTGGTGGCCGGAGTCGCTGGCAAAGGTCGCATAGCCACGGCCCAAGGGTGTCAACTGGTCGGTGGGACCGTTGGGCACGTTGCCGACCACGTTGGGGATCGTGCCGTTGAAGCCGCCGCCGCCGAACATCACGACCTTGGCATTCCACGCCGTGGGCAGAGCGACCCTGAAGCGGATGTCTGGCGCGCTGCGGTCCGCGGGTGCGATGTGGCCGCTGACCAGGCAGTGTTCGCCCACGGCGGCCGCGCCGCTGCCGTTGGCGGTGACCAGCACCGCTTCGGTCACGGCCGCGCCGGAGGTCGGCAGGCCGATGGCGGAGGCCTCGACCGTCCACCCGGACAGCTGCTGGCAGCCCAGCGGTGTGGCTGCTGCGGGCTTGGCGGGGGCCGTTGTCAGACGGCCCGCGCATGCCGCCAGAAGTGCAGTGACTGCGCAGCCCAGAAGAGCCAGCGCGCCGCGCTGTGTTCCGATCATCTTGTCTCCGGTGTTCGCTGGCCGGCGCAGAAAACCACCAACGCGGGCCTATCGATCAATGAGCGCCCCGAACATGCCGGCGCGGCACTGGCGCCCCGCCTTTGGCGCCAGCCTCGTCGATGCCGTTGAGGATGCCGCAATCGGCCGCCGCATGCGGGGCCGCACAAGACGCGCGCAGCGTGCGGAGTTCCTTCTCCAGACCGCGCAGTTCCCGGATGCGATGCGCCACATGGCCGATGTGCTCGTCCAGCAAGGTGTTCACCTCGCCGCAGTCGGCTAGCGGCTGGTCCTTGAAGCGCAGCAGCACCCGGACTTCATCCAGCGTCATGTCCAGGTTGCGGCATTGGCGGATGAAAGCAAGCCGGTCCGCGTGGGCGGGCGTGTAGATCCGGTAGTTGCCCTCGGTCCGCGCGGCGACCTGAAGAAGACCTTCGCGTTCATAGAAGCGGATCGTCTCAACCTGGGTCCCACTGGACTGGGCCAATTCTCCGATGCGCATGTGCCAAGACCCTCTGTGCGGAATGGCTTGACTCTACACCTGCTACAGGGTTTGCAATGTCGCCATGACGCCGCACCCAGACCATGCCCACGACGAGCCGGACGCCTGCTGCGGGGGCTCCGTCAAAGAGCTTGCACTGCCTGCTGGCGAGGCCGCCGCAGGCGTGCGCTTCCGCATCCCGTCCATGGACTGCGCCAGCGAGGAATCAGAGATTCGCCGCGCGCTGGAAGGCGTGCAGGGCATCCAGTCGCTGAGCTTCCGGTTGGGTGAACGCAGTCTGCGCATAGGCGCCTTGCCTGCCGTGGCGGAGCAAGCCGCCGCGGCGATCCGGCGCACCGGCTTCGAGGTCCTGCCATGGCCGGACAACCACGCTGCGGCGGGCGATGGCGTCGTGCCAGCCGCCGGACACGGACACGGACACGAGAACGGACACGACCACACCCCGGGGACCGGCCTGACACGTCTCTTGTTGGCGCTGGCGTTGGCGACCGCTGCGGAAATGCTGTCCTTCCTGGCACCCGACACCCTGCCGTTCAAAGTGCTGGGCCTCGCGATCGCGGGTGCTGCCATCCTGGCGGCCGGCTTCGACGTGTTCAAGAAGGGCCTCAGCGCACTGCTGCACGGCCGCCTGAACATCAATGCCTTGATGTCCGTGGCTGTGGCGGGTGCCTTCGCCATTGGCCAGTGGCCCGAGGCGGCGATGGTGATGGCGCTCTACGCCATCGCCGAATTGATCGAGGCCCGCGCTGTTGACCGCGCCCGCAATGCCATCGGCGGACTGCTGGCGCTGGCACCCGAAGAGGCCAGCATCCGGCAGGCGGATGGGACCTGGCTTTCCGTGCCCGTGGCCGCTGTGCCTGTGGGCGCGGTGGCGCGCGTCCGGCCGGGCGAACGTGTGCCCATGGACGGTGTCGTCGTTGAAGGCAACTCCGCCATAGACCAGGCCCCGGTCACCGGCGAGAGCATGCCCGTCGACAAAGGCCCCGGCGACGCGGTGTTCGCAGGCACCATCAACCAGAGCGCCACTTTGAGCCTGCGGGTGACCGCCGCCGCGTCCAATTCCACGCTCTCGCGCATCATCCATGCCGTCGAACAGGCCCAGGGCAGCCGTGCACCGACGCAGCGTTACGTGGACCGCTTTGCCGCGGTCTACACGCCTGCGGTGTTCATGCTGGCCGTCGTTGTGGCAGTGGCCGGCCCTTGGGTCTTCGGCTGGACCTGGCTGGTGGCGGTCTACAAGGCGCTCGTGCTGCTGGTGATCGCTTGCCCGTGCGCGCTGGTCCTCTCGACACCCGTGACCGTCGTCAGCGGGCTGGCCGCCGCCGCACGCCGCGGCATCCTGATCAAGGGCGGCGTGCATCTGGAACAGGCCCGGCTGCTCAAGGCCATCGCGCTGGACAAGACGGGCACGGTCACCGAAGGCAAGCCACGCCTGGTCGAGTGGGCAGTCCTTGATGGACAAGGTGACCGCGGCCAGGTGGAACCACTGGCTGCGGCGCTGGCCCACCAGTCGGACCACCCCGTGTCACGTGCCATCGCTGCTGGCCTGAAGCCCAGCGGCCTGACCCCGCAGAACTTCCAGGCGCTTGCAGGGCGCGGTGTCCAGGCTGAAGTTGATGGCAAGGTCTACGTGCTGGGCAATCACCGGCTGATCGAAGACCGCGGCCAGTGTTCGGCCGCGCTGGAATCCACCTTGCGTGCGCACGAAGAAGCCGGTCGCACCGTCAGCCTGCTGGCTTCGGAAGCGGGTGTACTCGCGTGGTTCGCTGTGGCCGACACGATCAAGCCATCGTCCCGGCAGGCCATCGCCGAACTCACGGCCATGGGCATCACAGCCGTCATGTTGACCGGCGACAACCAGGCGACCGCACAAGCCGTCGCCCGGGAAGCGGGCCTGACCGACGTGCGCGGCAACCTGTTGCCCGAGGACAAACTGGCCGCCATCCAGGCGATGCAGGCGCAGTACGGGCCTACCGCCATGACCGGCGACGGCATCAACGATGCGCCTGCGCTGGCCCAGGCCGACATCGGTGTGGCGATGGGTGCAGCCGGCACCGACATTGCCATGGAAGCCGCGGACGTGGTGGTGATGAACGACGACCTGCGGCGCATCCCGGAAACGATCCGCCTGTCGCGCAAGACCCACCAGGTGCTGTGGCAGAACATCGCGCTGGCGCTGGGCATCAAGACCGTGTTCTTGGGCTTTGCACTGTTCGACAACGCCAGCATGTGGATGGCGGTGTTCGCGGACATGGGCGCCAGCCTGCTGGTCGTGTTCAACGGCTTGCGCCTGCTGCGAACGCGGTCACCGCAGTGAAGCCCGCCTCCCGCCTCTTCAGCTGCTAGACTTTTCGCATGCGCCGTTGTTTCGCGATCCTCTTGCTGGCCTTGTTGCCGCTCCAGTTCAGCTGGGCTGCGGTGGCAGGGTATTGCGGGCACGAGAGCGACGCGCAAGCTCAGCACTTGGGGCATCACCAGCATCAGCATCAGGCCGATGCAGCGGTGGACCAGAGTGACGACAGCCCTGCGGGCAAGTCGCTGGGCAGCAGCGACCTGGATTGTGCCCAGTGCCACGGCTGCTGCGCAGGCCTGCCGCTGCCGGAACCCGGCGTGCAGGCCATCATTGCTGCACAGCACCCGGCCACCACAGCCGAAGGCGCGCCGCGCATGCTCGCGCCGGTGCCGCCTGAGCGCCCTCAGTGGTCGCCCCTCGCCTGATCGGCGAGGCGGGCCCTGATTCTTTTCAGATTCTCTGAAGCCCGTTCGCGCCTGACCGCCTGCCGTCTCTGACGGCAGCCCAGGCGTGCCGCGACCTCTTGGGTCGTGCCTTGCCGGTCTCCTGTGGGTTGTATCAACACTGGAGCTATCGGATGCACCGAAGAATATGGATGGCGCAGCTGTGGCGCCGCCAGGCCGCCCACGCGGGCTTGGCGGTCTCCACGCTGGTCTTGATGGTGTCTGCACAAGCGCAGACACCGCCGCCCGTTCCCGTTCGCACGCTCAGCCAGGCCTTTGAGGCCGCGTGGGCCCGCCAACCCGAAGCCGCGGCCTTGCCGGCACGCCGGGACGCTGCGCGCGCGCAGCAGCAATCGGCTGAGGCCTGGACACCTGAGCCCGTGGCGGTGGAACTGTCGAGCAAGACCGACCGCCTGAACCGCAACCACGGCATACGTGAGCATGAAGTCGGCGTGGCCATCCCCTTGTGGCTGCCCGGTGAACGCAGCCGCAGCAAGGCGTTGGCGCAGGCCGAAGGCCGCGCCGTCGAAAGCCGGACCACCGCCGCCCGGTTGCGTGTGGCCGCCAGCGTGCGCGAAGCCTGGTGGAACGGGCAGCGGGCTCGCGCCGACGCCGACTCGGCGCGCGCGCAACTCGACAACGCCCAGCGCATGGCGGCTGATGTGGCCAAGCGTTTGAAAGCGGGCGATCTGGCCCGGGCCGATCAGCACCAGGCCGATGGCGCGGTGGCTGCGGCCGAAGCCGCGCTGGCGCAAGCCCAGGCTGGTGTGATCGTGGCCCGTCAACATCTGCGCGCGATCACGGCCGCCCCGGACCTGGACGCCGATGCATCCGATGCCAGCGCCGAGCCCGACCCCGGCGCGGCCGCGGCCGACCTGGACACGCACGGCGAACTGCTGGCGCTGAAGGACCGCGTGGTGGTCGCTGAAAGCAGCCTGGCCCTGGCGGCCACGCAATCGCGTGCCAACCCCGAACTGACGATCGCCGCCACGCGCGACCGCAGCGCCTTCGGCGACGCCTGGCAGCAGACCTTCACGGTGGGCGTGCGCATCCCCTTTGGTGCCGGCCCCCGCCACGGCGCACGCAGCGCCGCGGCAAGGGCAGAAGCCGTCGAACTGCAGGCGCAGATGAACCTGGAACGTGCGCGCCTGGCGGGTGATCGCGACTCGGCCAAGGCCCGCGCCGACGCCGCCCGGCTGCAACTGGCCGCGGCAGACCGCCGTGCGCACCTGGCCCGGGAATCGCGCGGCTTCTTCGACAAGTCCTTCCGCATGGGCGAGACCGACCTGCCGACACGGCTGCGCATCGAGGCCGAGGCCGCGGAAGCGGAACGCCAGGCCGCCCGCGCCCGCATCGAACTCGCGGCTTCGTTGTCGGCCTGGCGCCAGGCGCTGGGCCTGCTGCCGCCATGAAGCCATCCATCACCTCTATGGGACACCCTGCGATGAAACTCCTCCACCCCCGGACTGCGCTGCTTCTTGCGGCGCTGCTCCTGGCGCCTGCTCTGGGCATGGCGGCCGGTGACGAGCATGGCCATGACCATCCGCATGGCGATGCCGCGCCCACCACCGGCGCTGCCCTGCCCCGGTTCGCCGCGGTATCGGACCTGTTCGAACTGGTCGGCGTGCTCCAAGGCAAACAGATCACGCTGTACCTGGACCGTGCGGCCGACAACAGCCCGGTGGCCGAAGCGCAGATCGAACTCGAGATCGCCGGCCAGAAGTTCAAGGCGACAAGACAAGGCGCGGACCAGTTCGAGGTGGTGCTGCCGGACGTGCCCAAACCCGGCGTGCTGGCTATCACGGCCACAGTGGTGGCCGGCGCCGATGCCGACCTGCTGGCTGGCGAACTGGACATCCACGAAGTGGCACACGCCGGCGATCCGGCCCCTGTGCGCGCCTGGCAGGTCTATGCCGGCTGGGGTGTCGCTGGTGTCGTGGTGCTGGTGCTGCTGGTGATCGCAGGCCGCCGTGTCCTGTCGTCGCGCCAGACCCGCGCGGGAGTGCTCGCATGAAGCGCGCGCTGTCTCTGGTCGTCGCCAGCCTTGCGACCATGTTGTTCGCGATTCCTGCGGCCCAGGCCGGTGAAGGCCATGACCACGGCGATGGCGCCGCTGCGCCCAGCGCCAACGGCCCGCAGCGCCTGCCGGACGGCAGCGTGTTCCTGCCCAAGCCGGCGCAACGCCAGCTGGGTGTGCGCACGGTGCTCACGGAAGACGCTCAACTGCCGCGTTCGGTGGAACTCGCCGGCAAGGTCCTGATGGACCCGAACGCGGGCGGCAAGGTGCAGCCGCTGAACGCCGGCCGCATCGAACCCGGCCCGCGTGGCCTGCCCAATCTGGGCCAGGCGGTGCGCAAGGGCGAGGTGCTGGCCTATGTGCTGCCGTCCACGGCACCGCTGGAGCGGTCCAACCAGGCGGCGCAGCTGGCTGAACTGCGTGCGGCCAGGTCGCTGGCCGACAAGCGCGTGACGCGCTTGAAGGAACTGTCGGACACCGTGCCACGCAAGGACATCGAAGCCGCGGAAAACGAGGCGGTGGGGCTGGCCGAGCGCATGGCCGCAGTCGGCGCCGGTCTCAGCACGCGGGAGGCCTTGGTCGCGCCGGTGTCGGGTGTCATTGCGTCGGCCCACGCAGTGGCGGGCCAGGTGGTGGATGCGCGCGAACTGCTGTTCGAGATCGTCGACCCCAGCCGCCTGCGCATCGAGGCCCTGGCCTTTGACCCGGCCTTGGCTTCCAACGTGGGCAGCGCGACGCTGGCCATCGCCAACCAGCGGGTGCCGCTGGTTTTCGTCGGCGCCGCACGCAGCCTGCGAGAGCAGGCCCTGCCGCTGGCCTTTCGCGCCCAGGGCGCCGCATTGAACAGCCTGGCCGTGGGCCAGCCGGTGCGTGTCTTCGTCCAGACCCGGGACAAGGTGAAGGGCATCGCAGTGCCCGTGGCCGCGCTGATGAAGAACCCGGCCAACCAGACGGTCGTCTGGGTCAAGACCGCGGCGGAGCGTTTCGAGCCACGCACGGTCACGACCGAGTCGCTGGACGGCATTCACGTCGCGGTGACCTCAGGCCTGAAGCCCGGCGACCGGGTAGCCACCCAAGGCGCCACGCTGATCAACCAGGTGCGCTGACATGTTCCAGTGGCTACTCGACAACAGCCTGAAGAACCGGCTGCTGGTGATCATCGCCAGCCTGGTGCTGATGGCCTATGGCGCGTTCACCTTGGCGCACACGCCGGTGGACGTGTTCCCGGATCTCAACAAGCCGACCGTCACGATCATGACCGAGGCCGGCGGCATGGCCGCTGAAGAGGTGGAGCAGCTGATCACCTTCCCGCTGGAGACCACCATGAACGGTCTGCCGGGTGTGGAATCGGTGCGCTCCACCTCGTCGGCCGGGCTGTCCTTCCTTTACATCACCTTCCACTGGAACACCGACATCTTCCGCGCGCGGCAACTGGTGTCCGAGCGGCTGTCGTCGATGGAAGAAACCTTGGCCGGCGGTGTGGTGCCGCGCATGGGGCCTATCAGTTCGATCATGGGCGAGATCATGCAGATCGCGATTCCCGTGGATCCCCGCAAGATCAGCGCCATGACGGTACGCGAGTACGCCGACTGGGTGCTGCGGCCGCGGCTGCTGTCGGTGCCGGGTGTGGCGCAGGTCATCCCCATCGGTGGCGAGGTGCGCCAGTTCCAGGTGCAGCCGGACACGCAGCGCATGGCCGAACTGGGCATCACGCATGAACAACTGGAAACCGCACTCAAGGGCTATTCGTCCAACACCTCGGGCGGCTTTCTTGAACTCAACGGCCGCGAATACTTGATCCGCCATCTGGGCCGCACATCGCGGCTGGACGACCTGAAGAACCTAGCCCTGACCACGAAGAACGGCCAAGCGATCCTGATGCGCCAGATTGCCGAGATCAGCTTCGCCGCGGCGCCCAAGCGTGGCGACGCCGGCTTCGAAGGCAAGCCCGCGGTCATCCTGGGCATCCAGAAGCAGCCCACGGCCGACACCATCGGCCTCACCAAGTCCATCGAAGAAGCGCTGGTCGGTTTGAAGGCCTCGTTGCCGCCCGGGATGGAAGCCCCCAAGGTCACCTTCCGCCAGGCCACGTTCATCGAAGCCTCGATCACCACGTTGCAAGGCAAGCTGATCGGCGCCTCGGTCTTCGTCGCGGTGATCCTGTTCTTCTTCCTCGGCACGTTGCGGCCCACCGTCATCGCCTTGACCGCGATTCCGGTGTCCATCTTCATCACCGCACTGGTCTTCCGCTACTTCGGGTTGTCGATCAACACGATGACGCTGGGGGGCCTGGCCATCGCCATTGGCGGCCTGGTTGACGACGCCGTGGTGGGTGTGGAAAACGTGCTGCGGCGCCTGAAGGAGGACCGCGTCAAGCACCCGGATCACCGCCTGCACCCCCTGGAGGTGGTGGCCCGCGCAACGATGGAGGTGCGCTCCGCCATCCTGTACGCCACGGTGATCATCGTGCTGGTCTTCATCCCGCTGTTTGCGTTGCCGGGGCTGGAAGGCAAGCTCTTCGTGCCGCTGGGCAACGCCTTCATCGTGTCGACGCTGGCCTCATTGGTCGTTTCAGTCACGGTCACACCGGTGCTCAGTTTCTACCTGCTGCCGCGCATGAAGAACCTGGACCACGGCGACACCCGCGTGCTGGCCTGGCTGAAGGCGCGCTACCGCAGCAGCCTGCAGGGGGTGCTGAACCGTCCCAAGCTGGCGCTGGCCGCTGCGGGTGCGGCGGTGCTGGTGGCCGCCGCGGCCGTGCCCTTCTTTCCGACGACCTTCCTGCCACCGTTCAACGAAGGCACGCTGCTGGTCGGCCTGCGCCTGAACCCGGGTGTGACGCTGACCGAGACCTCGGCATTGGCGCGCCGGGCTGAGCTGCTGATCAAGCAGGTGCCCGAAGTGACCCACGTCGGCCGCCGCAGTGGCCGTGCGGAACTGGACGAACATGCGGAAGGTGTGCACGTCAGCGAATTGGATGTGGGGCTCAAGCCCACGGCTGAACTGACACGCAGCATGGACGCCATCAAGGCCGACATCCGCGCGCGCCTGGTCAACCTGCCGGCCGCGCTGGAGATCGGCCAGCCCATTTCGCACCGCATTGACCACATGCTGTCGGGCGTGCGTTCGCAGATCGCTGTTCGCATCTTCGGTGAAGACCTGGACGCGCTGCGTGGCCAGGCCGATGTTCTGCGCGCCAGGCTGGCGGCGATCCCCGGCATCGCCGACCTGCAGATCGAAAAGCAGGTGCTGGCGCCGCAGATCAAGGTGCGTGTGGACTATGCCGCCGCGGCGCAATACGGCGTGCCCGCACCGCAGGTGCTGAACCTGCTGCAGAGCCTGGTGGAAGGTGAGAAGGTCACGCAGATCGTCGAAGGCGGCCGGCGCTTTGCGCTGGTGGTGCGCGTGCCTGACTCATCACGTTCGGTGGAGGGCCTGGGCCAGATCCTGATCGAGACACCCAACGGCCGCATCCCGCTGGCCAAGATCGCCAGCATCGAAGAAGGCGACGGCCCCAACCAGATCAGCCGCGACGACGGCAAGCGGCGCATCGTGCTGTCGGCCAATGCATCCGGCCGCGCGCTGTCGGAGATCGTCGCGGACATCCGCCAGGTGGTGGCCGACACCCGGCTGCCGGAGGGCAGCTTCATCACCCTGGGTGGCCAGTTCCAGGCGCAGGAAGAAGCCTCCCGGCTGGTCGGCCTGCTGTCGCTGGTATCCCTGGCGCTGATGTTCGTGGTGCTCTACAGCCGCTACAAGTCCGCCGTGCTGGCAGCGCTGATCATGGTGAACATCCCGCTGGCACTGGTGGGCGCGGTGCTGGGCCTGTGGCTGTCAGGCCAGCCGCTGTCGGTGGCGGCCCTGGTTGGCTTCATCA
>JANOAM010000927.1:0-1658 GCA_031411215.1 Betaproteobacteria bacterium | reverse complement strand
GCAGGGGGATGAGGCGGGAGCGCCGCGCCTGGACGTCGGGGACGTCGGTTCAACGCGCAGCGACATCCCCCTGCTCCAACCATCCACCGCCATGGCCCGCATCCTCTACCTGACCCAGATCGACATCGACCCCGGCGTCGTGCGCCTGCTGCCCGCCGAGTGCGAACGCACCGGCATGCGCCGGCCGCTGGTTCACCGATGCCGGCGTGCGCGCTGCCGGCGTGCTGCAGATGGCGCTGGACGCGCTGGGCACGCTGCCGCATGCGGTGTTCGACGGCACGCCGTCCAACCCCACCGAAGCTGCCGTGCGCGCCGCAGTGGAAGTGGTGCGGCGGGAAGGCTGCGACGGGCTGGTTGCCGTGGGCGGCGGCAGCAGCATCGACCTGGCCAAGGGCGTGGCCATCGCCGCCACGCACGAGGGGCCGCTGAAGACCTACGCCACCATCGAAGGCGGCAGCCCGAAGATCAGCGACCGCGTGCTGCCGCTGATCGCGGTGCCCACCACCGCAGGCACCGGCAGCGAGGTGGCACGCGGCGCGATCGTCATCGTCGACGACGGCCGCAAGCTCGGCTTCCACAGCTGGCACCTGATGCCCAAGGCGGCCCTGCTCGACCCTGACCTCACGCTCGGCCTGCCGCCCGGGCTGACCGCCGCCACCGGCATGGACGCCATCGCGCACTGCATGGAAACCTTCATGGCGCACGCCGTGAACCCGCCGGCCGACGGCATCGCGCTGGACGGCCTGGCACGCGGCTGGGCCCACATCGAACGTGCCACCCGCAACGGCCAGGACCGCGACGCGCGCTGGGCCATGATGAGCGCCAGCATGCAAGGCGCCATGGCCTTCCAGAAAGGCCTGGGCTGCGTGCATTCGTTGTCGCACAGCCTGGGTGGCGTCAATCCGCGCCTGCATCACGGCACGCTCAACGCGATGTTCCTGCCGGCCGTGGTGAAGTTCAACGCCGCTGCTGACAGCATCCAGAAGGAAAACCGCCTGCAGCGTTTGGCCCACGCGATGGGCCTGCCGGGCTGCGACAGCCGCGGCACCGAGGTGGCCGATGCCATCCGCGACATGAATGCGCGCCTGGGCTTGCCCAGCGGCCTGCGCACCATGGGCGTCAGCGAAGACCTGTTCGACAAGGTCATTGACGGCGCCATGGCCGACCACTGCCACAAGACCAACCCGCGCATCGCCACGCGCGACGAGTACCGGGCGATGCTGGCGGACAGTCTGTAGACCCGGCCGCCCTGTCGCCGGCCCACTGCAGTTGGTCGCCCGGCGCTGCAGACTGTCACTTGGCCCATGCAGGGCTGTCCGGGCCACTGATATGGTGTGCTACATCAGCAACACACCTATTGGTGAAACATGCCGACCTGGGACCGCACTTGGCACGACCAACAACCTATTTACCAGCAGCTTGCCGACCTGCTGGCCGCGCATTTGCTGGACGGTGACCCCGCCGAAGGCGCGGCCATGCCCAGTGTGCGGGCACTGGCGAGCCAATACCTGCTCAACCCGCTGACCGTGAACCGAGCGCTGCAAGCGCTGGGTGACGCCGGGCTGCTGGAGAACCGCCGCGGCCTGGGCCTCTTTGTCACCGGGGGTGCCCGCGAAAGGCTGCGGGCCACCGAGCGAGACCGCTTCCTGCAGACCGAA
>JANOAM010000926.1:0-1999 GCA_031411215.1 Betaproteobacteria bacterium | reverse complement strand
ATCTACCCGGCGTCCATCGTCACGCACGGCCAGGCGCTCAACATCACCTGCGAAAGCTACAACGGGCAGATGAACTTCGGCTTCACGGCCTGCCACACGTCCTTGCCCAGCACGCAGAAGCTGGCGGTGTACGCGGTGGAGGCGCTGACCGATCTGGAAGATGGCCTGGGCATCAAGCGCCCCAAGCCCAAGACTTCGGTGGCCGCGAAGAAGACCACACGGGCCACCAAGACCGCAGCCCGCTGAAGCAGGAAGACCGCGGCCATGGCGCGCATCGTCATCAGCGAATTCATGGATGAGCGGGCTGTCGCGCAACTGCGTGCGGCGCACGATGTGCTGCACGACCCGGCCCTGGTGGACGACATGCCACGGCTGCTGTCCGAAGCCGCCACGGCCGACGCGCTGATCGTGCGCAACCGGACCCGGGTGCGCGGTGAACTGCTGCAGGCGCTGAAGCGCTGCCGGGTGGTCGGTCGCCTGGGCGTGGGCCTGGACAACATCGACCTGCCCGGCTGCGAAGCCGCGGGCCTGGGCATGGAGGTCGTCGCCTTTGACGCCATGATGGATGACGACCACCCTGCGTTTGCCGCCGCCGGTGTGCGCTGCGCGGGGCTGGAAGAGGTCATCGCCATGAGTGATGTGGTCAGCCTGCATGTGCCGCTGCTGGACAGCACCCGCGGACTCTTCAATGCAGAACGCATCGCGTCCATGAAGCAGGGCAGCGTGCTGATCAACACCGCGCGTGGCGGCATCGTTGACGAAGTAGCGCTGGCCGCCGCGCTGAAAAACGGCCACCTGGGCGGCGCAGCCATCGACGTGTTTGCCGCAGAACCGCTGCCCGCCACGGCGCACTTCGAAGGCTGCCCCAACCTGATCCTCACGCCGCACATCGCCGGCGTCACGGCCGAGGCCAATGAACGGGTCAGCGAGCTGATCGCCGCCAAGGTGCTGCAGGCCCTGGTGGCCTGAAGCCGCGATCAGTTCAGGACGAGTGCTCGTCGTCGTTGGCGGCCGCACCGCCACGGCGCACCACGCTGGCTGCATAGCCCTGCTTGCCCATGGTGGCCACCGAGCCCGCCTGCGCACTGGCGCGCTTGATCAGGCTGTCCACGTCCTTGCCGTGTTCCGGGTAGATGGCCAGGCCCACGGACGCGCCCACGGCGCAGCGCTGGCCCGCCACCAGGATGGGCTGCTGCAGCGCCTTCACCAGCTTGGTGGCGACACGTTCGCCGTCGCCCTTGGCTTCCAGCCGGCCCAGCAGCACGCCAAAGGTGTCCGGGCCCATGGCGGCGACCACGTCGCTGGCGCGCAGGCCGCTGCGCAGGCGCACCGCCACCTTGCGCCGCAGCACGTTGCCGGACTCCATGCCCAGCTTGTCCGCGGCCAGGTCAAAGCCCTGCACACGCAGCACCAGCAGCACCATGGGCGCGGGCTCGCGTTCACGTAGAGCCAGCAGCTGCGTCATGTGTTCCACCAGCTGCGCCAGGTGCGGCAGGCCGGTGGCCAGGTCGGTGGCGTAGGCGGTGCGTGCGGCGCGTTCGAGGCGTTTGCGTTCGACGGCGTGGCGCAAGGCGCGCACGCTGTCCGCAGCGCTGCCGTCGGCGATCACCGCTTCAACCCCGCGGCGCAGCAGGGCCAGTTCCGCGCTTTCGCTGCCGGCCTGCGCCTGCACCACCATGGCGGCTTCAAAGGCCGCGTCGGTCAGGCCCGGGCGTTCGACCAGTTCTGCCGCATTGGCCACACACAGCAGCACCGCGTCATGGCTGCCCGCACCGGCCAGCGTGTGGCCTTCGGTGACGCGCCAACCGGCGTCACGCAGGGCCTGGGTCAGGGCTTGGGGCACACCCACCAGCAGGGCGGACAGGGCTTGGTCAGACATGCCGCGCATCATCCCGCACAACGTGCCGCTTCAAGCGGCGGGGGCAAGCTCAGTTGGAGCGGGTGAGGGGAATCGAACCCCTGTATGAAGCTTGGGAAGCTGCCGTTCTGCCATTGAACT
>JANOAM010000925.1:0-4287 GCA_031411215.1 Betaproteobacteria bacterium | reverse complement strand
AACCACTGGTACCGCCGCGCGGCCGAATGGCATACGGAACCCGTCATCAAGGCCATCTACGAAACCCTGGCGCGTGATGAAGCCCGCCACGGTGGCGCCTACCTGCGCTACATGAAGCGTGCGTTGGTCAAGTTCGGTGACGAAGCCCGGGCCGCCTTCGCCAAGGTTGGGGTGCTGATGGCCAGCGCGCGCCGCACGGCGCAGGCCCTGCACCCGACCAACCTGCACGTCAACGTGAAGCTGTTCCCTCGCGACACCATCCAGAGCCGGCTGCCCAACCCGGAATGGCTGGAGCAGTGGCTGGACAAGCAGATCCAGTTCGACGCGGTCTGGGAAGGCAAAGTTGTGGAACGCATCCTGCACAACATGAGCCTGCTGATGGAGCGCAGCTTTGCCAGCGTGCAGGAACTCAACCGCTTCCGCAAGGAAGTGACGGCCTCGCTGGCCGTGGCAGCGAAAGCCGCTGGGCGTGGCGCCGTGGGCTCGTCAGGCCCCGCAGGCTCAGCTGCCTGACGACGCGGTCTTGGCGGCTGCCGCAGCGGCTGCCATCGCTTCGGTGTCGCGCTTGCGGTCCGCATTCACGCGCTGCAGCGACGGGCGTTCGCCCAGCATCTTCACGTAGGGCTTCCAGTCGATGCCGGCGGCGCTGATGAGGTCTTCGCCGTAGATCGCCCGCGTGGCATTGGCCACCGTGGGCAGGGTCGCAAAGGCGCTGGCATCGGCCATCGTGAAGCTGTCACCCGCGGCGTAGGGCGAGAAGTGCGCCAGCCGCTTGAAGGCGGCCAGGTTTTTCTCCAGAGTGGCCTTCACGCGGGCCTTGGTGCCGTCGCTGACCTGGCCGCCAAAGAAGGCTTCCATGTACAGATCGCGGCCCACCAGTTCGATGTACAGCTCCATGAAGGTGCTGAGCTCGCGCACCTTGGCGGCGGCCAGTGGGTCAGCGGGCAGCATTGAAGGCGTGGGGAAGCGTGTTTCCAGGTAGTCGACGATGACCTGGCTTTCGCACAGTGTCTGGCCGTCGACCTTGATGAACGGGATCTTGCCCAGCGGCGTGGCACTGAGCACAGCCTCGTCCTTGGAGCTGGTGCGCACCAGTTCTTCGGTGAAGGGGATGCCCTTCTCCAGCAACACGATCTTGACCTTGTTGTAGTAGTTGGACAGGGACATGCCGCACAGCGTGATCATGGTCGACTCCTTCAAGTAGATGTGGGCACAAGTCTAGGTGGGCATGCGCCGCGCCGGTGTCGCGCGGTTGACGAGTGCGATGCCCAGGCACACGGCCGCCAGCGCCACCAGCAGGCGCAAGGTCAGCGGGTCGTTGAGCAGCGCCACACCGGCCATCAGACCGAACAGCGGTGTCAGCAGGGTGAAGGCCGACACGCGCGTGGCCACGTAGTGCCGCACCAGCCAAAACCACGCCAGGTAGCTGCCGAAGGTGACCACGGCGACCTGGAACAGCATGGTCGCCGTCACGGCGGCATTCAGCTGCGTGGGCCAGACCTCGGTGCTGAACGCCGACGCGGCCGTCAGCGCCACGCCGGAGATCACCAGCTGGTACAGCAGCGTCTTTTCCGGCAGCGCCGTGGCCAGTTTGGTGGCGCGTGTCAGCAGCGTGGTGGCACCCCACAGCACCGCGCCAGCAAAACCCAGTGCGTCGCCCAGCCACTGGCGCGGCCCGGCGGCCGGGCGCGTGAAGCCTTCGGCAAAGGCCCACACCACGCCGGCAAAAGCCAGCACCAGGCCCAGGGTCTGCAGCGGTGCCAGCCCTTCGTTGCGTGCGATGAAAGGCATGCCCAGCGCCACGACAAAGGGCGCTGTGTAGAGGAACACCACCATGCGCGACGCGGTGGTGAACTGCAGACCGACGAAGATGCAGCCGAACTCCAGCGCAAACAGCAACCCGGCCAACAGGCCCGCGCGGCCGGTGCCGTCGGCACCCCAGACCTGCAGTCCGCGCCAGCGCGACCAGGCCAGCAGCAGCAGTGCAGCGCCCAAGGAGCGCACCCCTGCCTGCAGCAGCGGCGGCACCTGCGTGAGCGACACCTTGGCGGCCACCTGGCTCACGCCCCAGATGGCGCAGCAGGCCACCAGGGTCAGGATGGCGGCGGCGTCCAGGTGGGTCTTACGCTCAGCGGTCATCGGTCTTGCTCATGGGTGCTGCTCATCGTTCCTGTTCCTACGCGTGCACAGCGTCGCCACCGCACCGCAAACCAAGCCGGCCAGCGCGCCGGTGGCGTGGGCCAGCGGCACCACGGCAATGTCCCATTCTTGGACGTGCTGCAGCGCCGGGCCCCAGGGGGTTTCACTGGCCAGCTTGATGAAGAGACCCAGCGTCACCAGCGCGCCCACCACACGCCGCCCACCACGTGCGCGCAGCAGCAGCCACAGGCAGGTGATGGCAACACCGCCGTGCAGCATGCCGGACAGGCCGCCGTAGTGCGCCAGTTCCGGCCGCACGAGCAGCATCAGATGCGACAGTGGCCAGGCCACCAGCCAGGCCGCCGCTTGTTCACGTGGCAACTGCGCGGCCCAGCCGTACGCGCCCACGACGGCCGCGGCAAAGAGGTTGGCGACCAGATGCCGATCACTCCAGTGCACAAAGGCTGCGGTGAAGGCGCGCCAGGGTTGGCTGAAGGCCAGTTCCGGCTGCCAATCCAGCCAGGCCGCAGGCAACCACAGCGCCGCCACGGACGCGCCCATCAACAGCGCCGCCAGGGCCGCCCAATCGCGGCCCTGGCGGCCCGGGCGGTTCAAGCAAACACCGCCTGCCACAAGGCCAACACGGCTTCGCGCTGCACCACCATGCTCTCGGGCGCCACCTGCGTGGGCTTTTCGTCCAGACGCGCCTGGTGCTGGACGCGGCGCAAATCCCGATAGGCGTCGGCGGCCGCCGTGCCCACGCCGGCGGGCAAGAGGCCCTGGCCTTCAGCGCGTTGCAGGAGCGCGATGTTGCCGGCGTTGTCCAGCAGCGCCGCGTGTGTGCCACTTTGCGACAGCACCAGGACCTGCACGGCAAATTCCACGTCCATCATGCCGCCGGGGCTGTGCTTGACGTCGAACCGGTCCGCCGGCACGGGCCGCGCCTGGCGCACCTTCTCGCGCATGCTGCGCACTTCCTCGCGCAGCGCGGCGTGGTCGCGTGCGGTGGTCAGCACCGCGCGGCGTGTGGCCTCGAAGCGTTCGGCTACCGAAGCCGCGCCGGCGCAGAAGCGGGCCCGCGTCAGCGCCTGGTGTTCCCATGTCCAGGCGGTGTTGCCGCCGCGGCCCACCTGGTAGCGGTCAAAGGCGTCGACGCTGGTCACCAGCATGCCGGAATTGCCGTTGGGACGAAGGGCTGTGTCGATGTCGAACAACTCGCCCGCCGCGGTGCGCAGTGTCAACCACGTGATGAGCTTGCGCACGAAGGCGCCGTAGACCTCTTGCGCCCGCTGTTTGTCGTCGTCGCTGTCCTGGCTGTCGTCATACAGGAACACGACATCCAGGTCGCTGCCGTAGCCCAGCTCCTTGCCACCCAGCTTGCCGTAGGCGATGACCGCCACGCCCGGCTTGGCGCGGTGGCGCTGCTTCAGCCGTGCCCAGGCCCAGCGCAAGGCCACGTCCAGCATGGTGTCGGCCAGCAGGCTCAAGTCGTCGGCGACCTGCTCCACTGTCAGGCGGCCTTCCACGTCGCGCACCAGGGTGCGGAAGACTTCGGCGTGGTGGGCATGGCGCAGCGTGTCCAGCAGCTTTTCTTCGTCGTCCTCGCCGCTGCGCTGCCAGCCGGCGACGCGCTCTTCCAGTTCCTTGAGCAGGTCAGGCGCGCTGAAACGCTGGTGCAGCAGACGTTCGTCGGCCAGTTCGTCGATGACGCCCGGGTGGCGCATCAGGTACTGCATGGGCCAGCGGGCCATGCCCAAGAGGCGCAGCAGGCGGCGGTGCACTTCAGGGCGCTCCACCAACAAGGCCAGGTAGCTTTCGCGCCGCAGCAGCGGTTCCACCCAATCCACGAAGCGCAGCGCACCGGCCTCCGAGCAGAGACCGTCGTTCACGGCCTGGCCGGTGCACTGCATCAAGCGGCCCAGGCGCAGGCGGCTTTCGTCGCGCAGCGTTTGCACACGCGGCTGTGCCGACCAGCTGCGCAGCCGCGTGGCCAGGGCCTCGGGCAGTTTGTCCAGCAGCGTGTCGCTGTCCACGGCCGCGGGCGCAGGGCCACAGCGTTTGCAGGAGCCGTTGCTGGTGTCGGTGCCGCTTTTGTTGCTCCGGCCGTCGCTCAAGAGCGCGTCAAATTCCGCCGCCACCAGTTCGCGC
>JANOAM010000924.1:0-1653 GCA_031411215.1 Betaproteobacteria bacterium | reverse complement strand
ATCGTCGATGCGGCCGGCCTGCGCGACCGGGTGTGGTTCGCGGGTGAACGGGGCGATGTGCCGAATGTCATGCGCAGCCTGAGTTGCTTCGCGTTGCCGTCCCTTGCCGAGGGAATCTCCAATACCATCCTTGAGGCGTTGGCGACGGGCCTGCCTGTCGTGGCCACCGCCGTGGGCGGCAACCCGGAACTGGTCCGGCACGGCGTCACCGGGCTTGTCGTGCGGGCCGGCGATCCGTCGGCCATGGCGGAAGGCTTGCTGCGCGCCGCAGCTGAATCGGGCAGCCAGGGCTGGGGCGCAGCGGGCCGGGCCGATGTCGAACGGCGATTCAGCCTGCGTGCCATGGTGCAGGCCTACCAAGCCGTGTACGACGACCAACTGGGTCGCGCAGGCACCCACCTCAGGAGCTGAGAACCATCATGTGCGGCATCACCGGCATCTTCGACACCCGCAGCACGCGCGCCGTGGATGTGCCCTCGCTGCAGCGCATGAATGACGCGCAGCACCACCGTGGTCCGGACGAAGGCAGCGTGCACGTCGAGCCGGGCCTGGGCTTCGGCCATCGGCGCCTGAGCATCATCGACATTGCCACCGGCCAGCAGCCGCTGTTCAACGAAGACGGCTCGGTGGTCATCGTCTTCAATGGCGAGATCTACAACTACCAGTCGCTGATTCCCGAACTGCAGGCGCTGGGGCACGTGTTCCGGACCAAGAGCGACACCGAGTGCATCGTGCACGCCTGGGAACAGTGGGGCGAGGACTGTGTCACCCGCCTGCGCGGCATGTTCGCGTTCGCCATCTGGGACCGCAACCGCCGGCAGCTCTTCATGGCGCGCGACCGCCTGGGCGTCAAGCCCCTGCACTACGCGCTGCTGGACGACGGCACGCTGCTGTTCGGCAGCGAGCTCAAGAGCCTGATGGCCTACAGCGGCCGCGGTGGCTCGGCGCTCAGTCGCGACATCGACCCGCTCGCGTTGGAGGAGTACTTCGCGCTGGGCTATGTGGCCGAACCGCGATGTGTGTTCCGCCAGGCGCGCAAGCTGCCGCCTGGCCACTCCCTGCTGGTGCGCCATGGCAGCCCGGTGCCGGAGCCACGCGAGTACTGGGACGTGTCCTTTTCTCTGGACAACCCCATCTCCATGGAAGACGCCTGCGCCGAGCTGACCGAGCGCCTGCGCGAGAGCGTGCGCCTGCGCATGATCGCCGAGGTGCCGCTGGGTGCGTTCCTGTCCGGCGGCGTCGACTCCAGCGCTGTGGTGCAGGCGATGGCGGAGCTGTCTCATGATCCGGTGAACACCTGCTCCATCGGGTTCGACGACCCGCGCTTCAACGAGAGCGCGTTCGCGCAGATGGTGGCCGACCGCTACGCCACCAACCACCGGCTGGAGACGGTGCGGAGCGACGACTTCGACCTGATCGACACGCTGGCGCATCTGTATGACGAGCCCTATGCCGACAGTTCGGCCATCCCCACCTACCGTGTCTGCCAGCTTGCGCGCAAGCACGTCACCGTGGCGCTTTCAGGCGACGGCGGCGACGAGAGCTTCGCCGGCTACCGCCGCTACCGCATGCACCTGATGGAGGAGAAGATGCGTTCGGCGCTGCCGGCGGGCTTCCGCCAGCCGGTGTTCGGGTTGCTGGGCCGCATGTACC
>JANOAM010000923.1:0-11803 GCA_031411215.1 Betaproteobacteria bacterium | reverse complement strand
GTAGACGGCCGCCAGCAACAGGCCCAGCATGGCGGGGTCTTCCACCACGCCGTGCAGGCGTTCGGCCAGCAACTGGCCGTTGCCGTTGGTCGTCATGTTGAAGACCATGCCGCCGGTGGCCGATGCCACGGTCATCACCACGAAGACCCGCGCCAGCTGGGCGGACGTGAGCGTGGTGTCCTGCTTGCGGCTGCGCTGCGAAGGTGGTTCGGTTTCTAGCGGGACCACGCGTGCAAACACGACACCCAGGAACAGGCAGGCAGCACCCGGCACGAAGAAGGCGGCACGCCAGCCGAAAGCCTGCACCAGCAGGCCCGTTACCAGGGCCGCGGCCGCGATGCCCAGGTTGCCGGCCAGGCCGTTGACGCCGATCACCGCGCCGGGTCTGGCGGCGCCCTGCACCAGCATCGGGATGCCCACCGGGTGGTAGATGGCCGAGAAGACCCCCAGCAGCGTCAGCGCACCCGCCAGCTCCCAGGCGTTGCGCGTGAAGGCCGCCAGCATGGCAGACAGACCCATGCCGGCGAAGAAGACCAACATCATCTGCCGCCGGCCCCACAGGTCGCCGAGGCGCCCCGCGGGCAACGAGGCCAGGCCGAACATCACGAACGCCCCCGCGCCATAGGGCATGAGGTCCTCCCAGCGCGAGAAGCCGAACTCCTGCGCGATGGCGGCCACGGCCGTGGCAAAGATCAGCAGGAACAGGTGGTCCACCAGGTGGGCCACATTGAGCATGAGCGTGGCGGCGCGCGGGAGCGTGTGCATCACGGCAGCTTAAGGGATCCGGCGCCGCGCGCTGCACGCGACAATGCCCGCAAGACCTTCACAAAAGTGGCCCCTGACCATGACCGACACACCGACACCCCCCACCCGCCCCGACCTACCCGACCACCTGTCCACCGACCCGCGCAACCCGCACCACGTGGCCGCGGTGTTTGAGCACGAGGTGGGCATCCGCTTCAACGGCAAGGAGCGCAGCGACGTGCAGGAGTACTGCATCAGCGAAGGTTGGGTCAAGGTGCCCGCGGGCAAGACGGTGGACCGCAAGGGCCAGCCCATGCTGCTGAAGCTGAAAGGCCCCGTGGAGGCCTTCTACCGCTGAGCCCCCTGATGTCCACGGCGCGCAAGATTCTGCTGGTCGACGACCACGAGCTGGTCCGCGTCGGTGTCAAGACCACCTATGGCGAGTTGCTGGGCCTGGACATCGACTGGCTCGAAGCCGCCACGCTGCAGGACGCGCTGGCCTGCTACGGCCGCCACACCGACATCGACGCCGTGCTGCTGGACCTGAACCTGGGCGACTGCAAGGGACTGCAGGGCTTGCGCCTGTTCCTGCAGGCCTTCCCGGCCGCACGCGTGGCCGTGTTCAGCGGCACGCAGGACGAATTCGTGATCCGCCAAGCCCGCGCCTTGGGCGCTGTGGCCTATGTGGGCAAGGGCTCCATGACCTCGTCCACCCGCGACACCCTGCTGGCCCTGCTGGGCGGCGCCGGTGCGCGGCCGACAGCGGCCGGCAGCCCGGCGCTGTTCCCGCGGCTGCCGCGCACGGCCATGTTCGACCGCGTGGCCGAACTCGGACCCCGCCACCTGGAGATCCTGGAGCTGGTGCTGTCGGGCTGCACCAACCAGGAGATCAGCCAGTCCACGCAGCTGTCGCTGGGCACGGTCAAGAACTACGTGTCCTCGCTGCTGCTGGCGCTGGACGTGCGCTCGCGCTCACACCTGATCAGCCTGTTCCGCTGACGGCCGTGGCCCACACCCGCGCACCGGCCGCCCCACCGTCAGCCCACGGCGAGCGGCCGGCGCACCCGGTGCGCTACGTCGCCGTGCATGGCGTGGGCGACCCGGAGGCCAGCGCGGCCCGGCCACGTTCACGCCGCGGCTCGCACGAATTGCTGGCGCTGGCGCAGCACCGCGCCGCGCTGGAACAGATGCCTTTTGTCGGCGGGCTGCTGCTGAGCCTGCTGCCCCTGAGTGCCTGGTACGGCGCGGGCTTCGTGGATGCAGCCTGGGGCTGGAGCTGGGGCGCGGCCGCGCTGGCGCTGGGCCTGCTGCTGGTGCTGCGCCCCTGGCGGCGCTGGCGCGCCACGCCACCCGTGCTGCCCACGCTGCTGGCCACGGCAGCCCTGCTGGTGACCGCGCTGCCGCTGATGGTCCTGAACGCCAGCGCTCAAACCGGCTGGGCCGCAGCGCTGGGCGTCCTGGCCGTGGCGGTGGCCGCCACCACGGCGCCAGTGCGGCCGGCGGTGCTGGCGGTCACCGCCATCACCTGGCTGGGCGCTGGCCTGCTGGCCAACCAGGGCCACGCAGCCGCGGCGCCGCTGGCGTGGGCCGGCCTGCTGGCGCTGGGCGTCGGCTGGCGCTTGCACCGGCGCTGGCGGCGCACGGCCCTGCAAGGCCTGGAGCAGTCCGACCGTCTGCAGTCCCTGCAGGTCGAACGCGACGCCGCGCTGCGCAACGACCACGACAAGAGCCGCTTCCTGGCCATCGCCAGCCACGACCTGCGCCAGCCGGTGCACGCGCTGGGCCTGTTCGCGGCCACCTTGCACAAGCGGCTGATGCATTCGCCCGACGAACCGCTGGGCCGCAACCTGATGCGCGCGGTGGACGGGTTGGAACGCAGCTTCAACGCCATGCTGGACATCTCGCGGCTGGACGGCGGCGCGGTAGCGCCCAAGATGCAGGCCTTCCCGCTGCGCGACCTGTTCCGCCGCCTGCACATGCAGTACGGCGGCCAGGCCGAACTGGCCGGCCTGGGGCTGCGCTTCTCACCCGGCGGCAAGTACGTGGCCAGCGACCCGCAGCTGCTGGAACGCATTTTGGGCAACCTGGTGCAGAACGCCATCCGCTACACCACGGCCGGCGGCATCGTGGTGGTGGCGCGCAGCACGCGCACGCACATCAACATCGAGGTCTGGGACACCGGCAACGGCATCGTGCCCGAAGACCTGCCGCGCATCTTCGACGAGTTCTTCCAGGTCGGCCGTGGCGAACGCGACCGCAGCCAGGGCCTGGGCATGGGGCTGGCCATCGTCAAGCGCCTGGCCGCGGTGCTGAACCACCGGCTGGAGGTGGTGTCGGCGCCGGGCCGTGGCACGATGTTCCGCGTCGGTGTGCAACTGGGGCCACTGGACGGCGTGGACGAGGAGACCGCCGCTGCCGACACCCTGCCCATGCAGGTGGACGAACCGCAGATGGTGCTGGTGGTGGACGACGAGGAACCAATTCGCGAAGGCCTGCGCCTGCTGCTGCAGGAGTGGGGCTACCAGGTGATGGCGGCCGGCGACGCGGCCCAGGCCGAACGTGCGGTGAGCGCGATGGAAGGCCGCATCGACCTGATCCTGAGCGACCTGCACCTGGGCCCAGGCCCAGGCGGCCAGGAGGTGGTGGCCAGCGTGCGGCGCCTCTGCGGCCGCCATGTGCCGGCCCTGCTGGTCACCGGCGACACGGCCGGCGAGGCGTTGCGCGAGGTAGCTGCAGGCGCCGACCCGGTGCTGTTCAAACCGGTCCAGCCGCGCCACCTGTTCGAGGCCATGCGCGCGGCCTTGCAGCGGCCGGCGGGGTCCTTCGAGTAGTGGATGGCCCGGCTGGCAGATGACTTTCGACCACTGTACCTTGGCACGGCGCCTCCTAGAGTCGCCGTCACGTCCGAAGCCTGCCCTTCCCGGCCCACCGCATGCCCGCACACAGCATCGACATCGACGCCCTCACCACCGCGCTGGATGAAACCCAGGCCAGCGGCCCCGCGCTGGACGAGGACCTGGACTTCCAGGCCCTGGAGCGCGCCTCGCTCGGCACGCCGGAACGCCAATATGGCGACAAGGTGTATCCGGCCGAACCGCCGGACTGGCCCACGGTGCACGCCCAGGCGCTGGCATTGGCGCAACGTTCGCGCGACCTGCGCCTGGCCTGCCTGCTGACCCGCAGCGGCGCGCGGCTGCAAGGCCTGGGCGGCGCCACGCGCGGCCTGCAACTGGTCCAAGCCCTGCTGGAACGCCAGTGGGACAGCGTGCACCCGCAGCTGGACACGGAAGACGACAACGACCCCACGATGCGCCTGAACGCGCTGCTGCCGTTGGCCACCGCGGACGCCGCGCTGGCCGATCTGCGAGCCGCCACGCTGGCATCTGCACGCGGCAGCCTCACGCTGCGCGAACTGGAACTGGGCCTGGGCCGCGACGACGCACACAGCGACGAAGTGCAACCGACTGAAACCGGCGTGCTGCAGGGCCTGGAAGGCCTGCTGCAGGCGCACCCAACGGTTGCCGACGACATCACGCAGGCGCTGGCAGCCGCACAAGCCATCAGCACGCTGCTGGACGACCGCGTCGGCAGCCGCGCCCCCGACCTGGCCCCGCTGATGCGCCTGCTGCGCGCGGCCGCCGATGCGCTGCAGCGCGTGCAGGCCGCTGCAGCTGGCGAATCCGAAGACGTGGGCGATGGCAGCGGCGACGGTGAAACCTCGTCGGGCGGTGGCGGCAGCGGCGGCCGCATTGGCGAGATCCGCAGCCGCGGCGACGCCTTGCGCGAGCTTGAGCGTGTCTGCGCCTGGCTGGAAAAGCACGAACCCAGCAACCCGGCCCCCCTACTAATACGCAGGGCACAGCGCTTGATGAACATGAGCTTCATCGACATCATCAGGGACATGGCCTCCAACGGCCTGGACCAGGTCGAGACCGTGGTCGGCAAGCCGCCCGCAGACGCCTGAGCCCACACCCTTCTTCCGGACACCCACCCACACCAACCCCAAGGAGCCGATCCATGGCCACCAGCAGCCAGAAGTTCATCGCCCGCAACCGCGCGCCGCGTGTGCAGATCGAATACGACGTGGAGCTCTACGGGGCCGAGAAGAAGGTGCAGCTGCCCTTCGTCATGGGGGTCATGGCCGACCTGTCCGGCAAGTCCAGTGAACCGCCGCTGCCGGTGGCTGACCGCAAGTTCATGGACATCGACACCGACAACTTCGATTCGCGCATGAAGGCGATGAAGCCGCGTGTGGCCTTCCAGGTGCCCAACAAGCTGACCGGCGAAGGCAACATCGCGGTCGACCTGACCTTCGAGAGCATGGAAGACTTTTCGCCCGCCGCGGTGGCGGCCAAGGTGGACGGCCTGAAGCAGTTGCTGGAAGCCCGCCAGCAGCTGGCCAACCTGGTCACCTACATGGACGGCAAGACCGGCGCTGAAGAGCTCATCGCCAAGGTCGTCAAGGACGAAGCCCTGCTCAAGGCCCTGGCTGCTGCCAAGGCTCCAGGCGGCGCCTGAGCGCAGCCGCCGACCTCGCAAGCCCACTGCACACCCGCTGCACACCCGTCCGCACATCCATCACCCGACCACCTGAAACGAGCGCACTGCCATGGCCGAAGAATCCAACGCACAAGCCGCCGCGCTGCAAAGCGTCACCTACGAGGGCAGCGACTTCTCATCGCTGCTGAACAAACAGTTCAAGCCCAAGAGCGACGAGGCCAAGTCGGCCGTCGAAACCGCGGTGCTGACGCTGGCACAACAGGCGCTGGCCAACACCAAGTTGATCGGCAGCGACGTCATCGTCTCGATCGAGGCCATGATTGCCGAGATCGACAAGAAGCTGTCGGCGCAGGTCAACGAGATCCTGCACCACGCCGAACTCCAGCAGCTGGAAAGCGCCTGGCGCGGATTGCACCACTTGGTCAGCAACTCCGAGACCGACGAGATGCTGAAGATCCGTGTCTTCAACGTCTCCAAGGCCGAACTGGGCAAGACGCTGAAGCGCTACAAGGGCGCCGCCTGGGACCAAAGCCCCATCTTCAAGAAGATCTACACCGAAGAGTACGACCAGTTTGGCGGCCACCCCTTCGGCTGCCTGGTGGGCGACTTCTACTTCGACCACAGCGCGCCCGACGCGGAATTGCTGGGCGAGATGGCCAAGATCGCCGCCGCCGCTCATGCGCCCTTCATCTCAGCCGCCAGCCCCACGCTGATGCAGATGGGTTCGTGGCAGGAACTGGCCAACCCGCGCGACCTGACCAAGATCTTCACCACGCCGGAATACGCAGCCTGGCGCTCCTTGCGTGAATCGGAAGACGCGCGCTACCTGGGCCTGGCCATGCCGCGCTTCCTGTCGCGCCTGCCCTATGGCGCCAAGACCAACCCGGTGGAAGCCTTCAACTTCGAGGAAGAAACCGTCGGCGGCGACCACAGCAAGTACACCTGGGCCAACTCGGCCTATGCGATGGCGGCCAACATCAACCGCTCATACAAGCAGTACGGCTGGGGCACGTCCATCCGGGGCGTGGAAAGTGGCGGCGCGGTGGAAGGGCTGCCTTCGCACACCTTCCCGTCCGACGACGGCGGTGTGGACATGAAGTGCCCGACCGAAATCGCCATCTCCGACCGTCGCGAAGCGGAACTTGCCAAGAACGGCTTCATGCCGCTGGTGCACCGCAAGAACAGCGACTTCGCTGCCTTCATCGGTGCCCAATCCCTGCAGAAGCCGGCCGAATACGACGACGCGGACGCCACCGCCAACGCGAACCTGGCGGCGCGGCTGCCCTACCTCTTTGCCTGCTGCCGCTTCGCCCACTACCTGAAGTGCATCGTGCGCGACAAGGTGGGCAGCTTCAAGGACCGTGGCGCGATGGAGAAGTACCTCAACAACTGGATCATGAATTACGTCGACGGCGACCCTGCCAACTCTTCCGACGTCACCAAGGCACAGAAGCCGCTGGCGGCCGCCGAAGTCACCGTCGCCGAGATCCCCGGCAACCCCGGCTACTACCAGAGCAAGTTCCTCCTGCGGCCGCACTACCAGCTCGAAGGGCTGACCGTGTCGCTGCGTCTCGTTTCCAAGCTGCCGTCAGAGAAGCAGTGATACCACGGTGTACTTGGTGCACCCCACACGCAGTCAGATACTGAATCCGCCACTACTCAAGGAGCTACATCATGGCAATCGACACCCATATCAAGTTCGACGGCGTTGACGGCGAGGCCACCCACAAGGACCACAAGGGCGAAATTGAAGTGCTCTCGTGGAGCTGGGGGGTCAGCAACGTCAGCAGCACGTCCGGCGGCGGCTCGGGCAAGGGCAAGGCCAACCCCGGCGACCTGCACCTGACGCACCACTACGACAAGGCTTCCCCCGTGCTGGCCAAGCAGTGCGCCACCGGCAAGCACTTCAAGCAGGCGGTGATCACCTGCCGCAAGGCCGGCGAAGGTCAGAAGGACTTCCTCAAGATCACCATGAAGGAAGTGTTCATCTCTTCGGTGCAAGCCTCGGGCGGTTCCGGCGGCGACATGGTCGAGAGTGTGAGCATGAGCTACAAGGACGTCGAGTTCGCGTACAAGGCTCAAGACGACAAGGGCGGCCTTGGCGGAGAAGTCAAGTTCGGCTGGAACGTCGCCACCACCGAAGTCCGCTGACCGGAAAGCTGAACATGGCCGCGCCCGCAGGACCTCCCGCTGGTGGCACCGACACCTTCCTGCACGTCCAGACCAAACGTGCGGGCAAGGTGAAGGGCGAGTCCACCACGGCGGGCCATGTCGACGACATCAACGTCGTCGGCTGGCACTGGGGGCTGACGTCGGCCTCGGCCCTGGGCGACACGCGGGCCACCGGCCGCCGCTCCTACACCGCACTGACGGTGAACAAGCAGGTCGACCTGGCCACCACGGCGCTGATGTCGGCGCTGGCCAGCAACGACGAGGTGAAAGAAGCCAAGCTCACGATGCGGCGCGCTGGCGGCCAACAGGAGCCGTTTCTCATCATCACGCTGAAGGCGGCACGCATCGTCTCCGTGCAACACGACGCCGGCAGCGATGGTGAAGCGCGGGAGACCATTTCCATCGTGTTCACCGAGGTCGAGGTCGAATACCGCCAGCAGCGCGTTTCCGGTGGCCGCGGCGGCAGCACCGTGTTCACCGACAACCTGCCCAACAACGCCTGAGCTTTTGCGGCCCCACCGCCGCTGCGCTGCGGCACCCACACGGTCTCACGCATGTCCACCAGCCCCGAAGACCTGATCGCCGCGGGTGACCCCGCTGGCGCACTGAAGGCCCTGCAACAGCAGGTGCGTGCCAAGGCCGCCGACCCGCGTCTGCGGGTCTTCCTGTTCCAGCTGTTGTGCCTGCTGGGCCAGTGGCAGCGCGCGCTGGACCAGTTGAAGGTGTGTGGCGAACTCGACGCCAGCACGCTGGCCATGGTGGGCACCTACGAGCCCGCCATCCGCTGCGAGACGGTGCGCGAGGCGGTGTTTGCCGGCCGCACGCTGCCCCATGTCTTCGGCCCGCCTACGGCCTGGATGGCTTTGTTGGCGCAGGCGCTGCAACTGGACGCCGCAGGCCAGACCGCCGGCGCCGCACAGGCCCGTGCACAGGCGCTGGAGCAGGCCGAACCCAGCAGCGGGCGGATTGGTGAACAGTCCTTCCAGTGGCTCACAGACGCCGACTCGCGCCTGGGCCCGACGCTGGAAGTCATCATCAATGGCCGTTATGGCTGGTTGCCCATGTGCCACGTGTCGGCGTTGCAGATAGAACCCGTCGAAGACCTGCGCGACCTGGTCTGGGCACCCGCCCATCTCACCTTCGTCAATGGCGCCGACACCGTGGCCCTGCTGCCCGTGCGTTATGCCGGCACACCGCTGGGTGAGGGTGGCCCGCTGGCCATGGCCCGGCAGACCGAGTGGCTGGAGATCGCAGATGGTCAGTACCGCGGCACCGGCCAGCGTGTGCTGAGTTCCGATGCGGCCGAGCTGGGCTTGCTCGAAGTCCGCTCCATCCAGTTCGACACCGCAAGCCCGGCGGCCTGAGGCTCCCTTGGCCGAAGCCGAGTCGCGTGACCGCCTGCAGCCGGCCTTGCTGGACCGCCTGACCCGCGACGGCGGCGACGCCGGCCGCGTCATGAACAAGTCCGAACTGCGCCAGGCCGTGCTGCGCGACCTGTCCTGGTTGTTCAACGCCGTGCAACCCCACCCCGAATGGGCCGAGCAACGCCCAGCCCTGGCGGGCACGGTGCTCAACTACGGCATGCCGGCGCTGGCAGGGCAGCTGGTGTCGCGGCTGGACATCAGCCGCCTGGAACGTGTCATCACGCAGACGATCAAGGCCTTCGAGCCGCGCATCCTGGCCGACACGCTGTCGGTGCACGCGGTAGAGCCCGACGACACGCTGGCCACGCACAACACCGTGGAGTTCGAGATCCGCGGCCACCTGTGGGCCCAGCCCGTGCCGCTGGAGATCCTGCTGCGCACCAAGCTCGACCTGGAAGCGGGCCAGGTGGACGTGCGTGACGCCACGGGCAGTGCCCCGACACGCGCCCGCTGAGCTGGTACAGAGCAGCCCGTATGGACGCCCGTCTGACCCGGCTCTACGAAGAAGAACTGGCGCACCTGCGCGACCTGGGCCGCGAGTTCGCGCGCGAACATCCACGCGCGCGGCACCTGGACCTGGAAAGCATGGAGGTGGCCGACCCCTACGTCGAACGCCTGCTGGAAGGATTCGCCTTCCTGACCGCCCGTGTGCGCCTGAAAATGGACGCGGAACAGCCGCGCCTGATCGAACAGCTGCTGCAGTCGCTGTACCCCAACTTCCTGGCGCCCATGCCGGCGCAGATGGTGGTGCAGCTGGGCGTGGACCCCACCGACCCCAACCTGGCGCGCGGCTACACGGTGGCGCGCGGCGCGCCGCTGCGCTCGCTGCTCAAGCGCGGGCAGGACACGCAGTGCGAGTTCCGCAGCGCCATGGCGGTGACGCTGTGGCCTCTGGAACTGACCGAGCTGCGCTACTTCAACCACGCCCCGGACCTGGGCCTGACACGCCTGCCGCAGGCGCGCGCGGCCAAAGGCGGCTTGCGCATCCGGCTGCGCGTGGGTGGTGGCCTGCGCCTGGGCCAGCTGGGCCTGGATCGGCTGGTCTTCTACATCGCAGCCGAAGACAACGTGGCCTTCCGGCTGCACGAACTGGTGCTGGGCTGCACGGCCGGCACCGCGCTGGCCGAACCCGGCCAACCGGTGTCCGAGGCGCGCTGGCGCGGCGCCGCGTCGGTGCAGTCCGTGGGCTACGGCAGCGACGACGCCCTGCTGCCCGAAACCGACCGTGCCTTCTCCGGGCACCGCCTCTTGCAGGAATTCGCCGCGCTGCCGCAACGCCTGCTCTTCTTCGAGGTGAATGACCTCTCGGGCCGCCTGGCCGGCATGACCGGGAACGAGGTCGAACTGGTGCTGGCCTTTTCGCGACCCGACCCGGGCCTGGAAACGCTGGTTGATGCACAAAGCCTGGCGCTGCACTGCACACCCGCCATCAACCTCTTCCCCAAGCGCCTGGACCGCGTGACGCTGGACACCCACAGCGCCGACTTCCATGTCGTGCCCGACCGCACGCGACCCATGGACTACGAAGTCCACAGCATCGACCGTGTCATTGGCCACGGCGCCAGCGGCACCGACAGCGCACGCGACTTTGCGCCGCTGTATGCAAGCACGCACCAATCGCTGCCCGATGGCAACGGCTACTTCGCAGTGCGCCGTGCGCCGCGCCGCCCGTCGGACCGGCAGCGCCAGAACGGCGCGCGTGTGGCCTCCTACCTGGGCGAGGAAGTCTTCCTGTCGCTGGTGGACGCACAGCACGGCGCCTACCGCGAAGAACTTCGCCAGTTGAGCGTCATCGCCCAGGTGACCAACCGCGACCTGCCTGCGCTGCTGCCGCGCGAAGGCAGTGAAGGGGACCGCGCCTGGATCCTGGAAGCCGCCGCGCCGGTGAACACCGTGCGCAGCCTGCGCGGGCCCACACGGCCGTCCTCTCGTCACCCCGAAGGCGATGTGGGCTGGCAGCTGGTGAGCCAGCTGACGCAGAACCACCTCTCCCCCAGCACCGACCCCGAGCGCGCAGCCGCCGCACTGCGCGCCGCGCTGCGCCTGTACGGCACCGGCGACGCCGCGTGGATCGCACAGGTCGACGGCCTGCGCAGCCTGCGGGTCAGCACCGTGACACGGCGCCTGCCCTTTGCCGGGCCGCTGAGCTTTGGCTGCGGCATCGCGCTGGACCTGGAGGTGGACGACGCGGCCTTCCATGGCAACAGCGCGTTCCTGTTGGGATGCGTGCTGGAACACTTCTTCGCACGTCACGCCGCCATCAACAGCTTCACGCAACTGAGCCTGCGCAGCGCACAACGTGGGCTCATCAAGGCCTGGCCGCCGCGGTTGGGTGAGCGGGCCGTGGCATGAGCACCGAGGGTCTCCCGAGGGCTCATTCCCGCTTGGCGGGACCAGCCGCAGGACGTAGGGTGCCCCAATGAGCACCACGAACGAAGGCACAGCACCCGGCGCCGCCACACAAGAGGCCTTTGACGCGCTGATGGCCGAACTGCAGCGTGACGCCACCGCCTTTGACTTCTTCGCGCTGATGAGGCGTGTGGATGCCTTGCGCCAACACCAGCCGCGCACGGGAGAAGCCCTGCGCCCGCGCCAGGAGGCCTTGCGCCTGGGTCAGGCGCCTGAGCTGGACTTCGCGCCCGCCGCCCTGCAACAGTTGCAGGCGCGGGGTGACTTGCCGCCGCGCTTGCTGGTGCGCTTCTTCGGCCTGCTGGGGCCGCAAGGGCCCATGCCGCTGCACTTCACGGAGTTCGTGCGTGACCGCCTGCACCACCACGGCGACGCCACGCTGGCGCGCTTCCTGGACCTTTTCCACCACCGGCTGTTGTCGCTGTTCTACCGCGCCTGGGCGCAGTCGCAGCCCGTGGTGCAGGGCGACCGGCCCGGCAGCGACCGCTACCGCGCCTGGCTGCTGGCCTGTGCTGGCGCACCCGCGCTCGGTGGCGTTCTGCCACCCGCCGCGC
>JANOAM010000922.1:0-12343 GCA_031411215.1 Betaproteobacteria bacterium | reverse complement strand
CTGCAACGCAAGGACCTGGTCTTTGCCGCCGCCTGCCAGACGGGCCTGAGCGGCACGTCCACGGCCAATGACGCGGAATTGCTGGGCATCCTGCGCCCGCTGACTGCCGCTGGAAACCGCAACGTGATCCTGTCGCTGTGGAACGTCGATGACGCGGCCACACAAACCTTCGTGGCGGCCTTCTACACGCACCTGGCGCGCAGCCGGCAGGTCGCACCCGCCTTCCACGCCGCACAGGCCGAACTGCGCAGCAAGCACCCCGAGCCCTATTACTGGGCCGCGTTCTACCTGGCCCAGTCGCGATGAAGCAGGCCACACCTCCACACCTGCTGCGGCTGTTGGGCGCACCCCTGCTGGCGCTGGCCCTGCTGAGCACCGCCCAGGCAGCCGACCGGGCGTTGATCATGGGCATTGCCGACTACGCGGGTGCACCCCTGGACGGTGTGCGCAAGGACATGGTGTCGGCACGCGAGATCGCCCTGGCCCTGGGCATCAGCCCGGAAGGCGTGACGCTGCGCCAGGACCGTGCCCTGACACTGGCGGGCCTGCGCCAGACGTTGGAAACGTTCGGCCGCAGCGTCGGCCCTGGCGACCGCATCTTCATCTACTTCTCTGGCCACGGCTCACGTTTCACAGACGCCAGCGGCACTTGTGACGCGGCCCTGGTGACACAGGATCTGAAGATGCTGGGGCGGCGTGAGTTTGACGCGCTGGTGCAGCCCATGCTGTCGCGCGTGGCCAAGTCTGTGCTGATGCTGGACACCTGCCACTCGGCCGCAGTCATGTCGCAAACCCGCCAAAACATGCAGGACGCGGACCGGCCGCGTGCCCGCTTCCTGCCCTCTGAACAGGATGCCTGCGCGGCGCCCAGCAACCTGGTCCGGTCCTCGGGCCCCGCAGCCGCGACGACCGTGCTGCCCAACCACTACCTGCTGGCGTCGGCGGGCGAAACCGAAGTGGCCATCGACGGTGGACTGAAAGATGGCGGTTATGCCACCACCGCGGTCGCGCAGTGCCTGGCCCAGCCTGCCGCGTCGCTGGACCAGAACGGCGACGGGCTGGTCACCTTCAGCGAGCTGCGCGCCTGCGCCCAGGCCCGGCTGGACGGAAAGATCCGCGACCAGCGGGCGCGCACGCCGCAGTTCGAGTTCCTGGCGCAGACACTCACCGGCCGCGCCGGGCCCGGTGGCGACATGCCGCTCATGGGCCGGCTTGCGCCAGGCCCGGCTGCAGGTGCCGACACAACCACGGACGCCCGCGCCTTGCTGAACACCCTGCACGAAAGCCGCGACGCCACACGCACCGTCACGCTGACACCCAGCCGCAAGGAGTTCCGCATCGGCACGGACTTCCTGGAGTTCACCATCAGCAGCAACCGCAAAGGCTACGCACACCTGTTTGCGGTGGGCTCCAGCGGCAAGATCGACCTGCTGTTCCCCAACCGGTCGGACGGTGCCAACCTCGTCGAACCAGGCCAGGCGCTGGCCCTGCCGCGCACCGGCTGGCGCCTGCGCTCGCGCGGGCCGGCCGGCAGCACGGCGCTGCTGGCGGTGGTGACGGATGGTCCGGACTGGATGGGTGAGGTCGGCGCCCAGTTGGGACCCTTCAGCCGCATCGACAACCGCGCCGGTGCCGTGCAGGAGCTGGCCCGCAAGCTGCTCACAGCGAGCCGCTGCACCGGCGGCGGAAGCGCGCCACACGCCACAAGCCCACAGCGTGACTTCAGCGTCGAATCAGACGGCTGCGCGGCCCGCTTCGGCGCCGCGCGGACCGACGTGGTGGAGATTGGCGCGAACTAGCGCTTGGATGCGGGTGCCGGTGCCGGGGTCGCCACGTCACCGCCCCGCGGGCAGGCACCTTGCCGGCGCCGCCACTCCCAGGGCTGAATGGCGCCGCCCTGGCTGTGCAGCCCACGCGTCAACGCACGCGCCATCTTTTCCTGCTTGACCAGGGGGCCCTGGTCCCAGCGTGAACGGGTGCTCCAGGCGTGGCCGTTTTCGACCATGAAGCGGCTGACGTTGGTGTCTTCGATCATCAAGGTGCCCACCGCACGGCCGTAGCTGTCGCGCGCGAAGACCTGCAAGCTGGCCACCTTGTTGAGCGTCAGCTCCGACAGTGCCCTGCGCGCGTCGTCGCCCCAGGGCTGGCATATCTCGGGTGCGTCGATGTCGCGCAGGCGCACCTCGATGGGCTTGCCTTCCGCCGGTTTGAGCCACAGCGTGTCGCCATCGGTCACCTGCGTGACGATGCCCTGCACGGCTTTCGTGGCCGCCGCCTTGGCCGGTGCAGCGGCCTGCACCGCAGCCGTCATCAGCAGGCCGGCCATCAGGGCAAGCAGCGTGCGCGCACGGCTGTTCTTCATGTCGGCTGTCCCCTCAGGTACTTTGCGTTGACGTGCTTCGCGTTCAGGGCCCAGATGATGCCCGACGCCGCACGCGCTTCGGCGCCGGTTCCACCAGTGCCGCCTCGGCCTGGGCCAGCAGGCGGTCCAGCCGGTCCTTGAGCTTTTCGGTGCTCAGCTGTTCGCGCAGTCGCTCCACCATCAGCGGCAGGCAGAAGGGGCTGGCCGTCTTCAGCAGCACACGGTCACGCGGCGCGGTGCTGAGTTGCTGCAGCGTGGCCTGCAGCCGCGTCAGTTCCAGTTCCTGTGACAGCACCTCGGTTTCGGCCTGGCCCAGCAGGCGGTTGCCGCGGTCGTACTGGCGGAAGACCTCGTAGAACAGGCTGCTGCTGGCCTGCAGCTGGCGCAGGCTCTTGGGCGCACCGGGGTAGCCGCCAAACACCAGGCCGGCCACCCGCGCAATCTCGCGGAAGCGACGCTGCGCCAACTGGCCGCTGTTGAGGCTGGCCACCACGTCACGCAGCAGGTCCTGGTTATCGAACAGGCCGGCACGCGCGGCCGGGTCTTCTCCCATGGGCTTGGCGGCCAGGATCTCCAGCCCATAGTCGTTGACGCTGAGCGAAAAGCTGTTGGGTTCACCCTGCGACAGCCGCCAGGCCAGCAGTTGTGCCAGGCCGATGTGCACGTTGCGCCCGGCAAAGGGGTAGATGAAGAGGTGGTGGCCTTCGCGTGAATGCAACTCCTCCACCAGCACACGCCCCTGCACCGGCAGCCGCGACAGGCGCTGCTGCGCCTTCAGCATGGGCAGCGCCGCCTGCAGTTCGGGTTCAGCGAAGTCGCCCTCGGCGCAGCCCTGCAGCAGCGCCTGCACGCTGCTGGCCATCTCGCTGGACAGCGGCATCTTGCCGCCGGCCCAGGACGGCACCACGCCCTTGCGTTTGCTGGCCAGGCGCACCTGTGCGCTCATCTCGTGTACCCGCACAAACTCCAGCACGCGGCCCGCAAAGACGAAGCAGTCGCCCTTGTTGAGACGCGCGATGAAGCCCTCTTCGACGTGGCCTATGGTGCCGCCGCTGACCCACTTCACCGCCATGCTGGCGTCGCTGACGATGGTGCCCACCTGCAGGCGGTGGCGCTTGGCGATGCCACGGTCGGGCACACGCCAGCGGCCATCGACGAACTGCACGCGGTGGTATTCCGGGTAGGCCGTGAGGCTGTCGCCCCCGCGTTCGACAAAGGCCAGCGCCCAGTCGAACTCGTCGCGGCTCAGGTTCTGGTACGCCGCAGTGCCACTCACTTCGGCATACAGCTCGTCAGCCACGAAACCACCGCCCAGGGCCACGGTGACCAGGTGCTGCACCAGCACGTCCAGCGGTTTGTCCGGCGACACGCGCGCCTCTACACGGCCGGCCAGCGCGGCGCGGCGTGCAGCGGCGGCTTCCACCAGTTCCAGCGTGTTGGTGGGCACCAGGGTCACGCGGCTGGGCCGGCCGGGCGCGTGGCCGCTGCGACCGGCGCGTTGCAGCAGCCGCGCCACGCCCTTGGCGCTGCCGATCTGCAGCACCCGCTCCACGGGCAGGAAGTCCACGCCCAGGTCCAGGCTGCTGGTGGCCACCACGGCTTTCAGGTCGCCCTTCTTCAAACCGGCTTCGACCCACTCCCGTGTGGCCTTGTCCAGCGAGCCGTGGTGCAGGGCCACGATGCCGGCCCATTCCGGCTTGGCCGCCAGCAGCAGCTGGTACCAGATCTCGGCCTGGCTGCGTGTATTGGTGAAGACCAGCGTCGTGCTGCTGCGTTCGATCTCGTCCACCACCGGCTGCTGCATCTGCGCGCCCAGGTGGCCGCCCCAGCTGAAGCGGCCGGGCTCCTGCGGCAACAGGGTGTCGATCAGCAAGTGCTTGTCCAGCTTGCCCTGCACCAGACGCCCGCCATCATCACCAGCCCGGTGCCCCAGCAGCGTGTACATGGCCTGGTCCAGGTTGCCCAGCGTCGCACTGAGACCCCAGACCACCAGGCCGGGGCTGAAGTGCTTCAGGCGCGCCAGCGCCAGCTGCACCTGCACACCGCGCTTGTTGCCGATGAGCTCGTGCCATTCGTCCACGATCACCGTGTGCACACCGGCCAGTTCAGCCGCTGCGTATTCGCGGGTCAGCATCAGGCTCAGCGATTCCGGCGTCGTGACCAGGGCCTGCGGAAAGCGTCGGTCCTGGCGTGCCCGTTCGGCGGAAGGCGTGTCGCCGGTGCGCTGCCCAACGGTCCAGCCAGGCTGCATGTCGGCCAACGGCAGCTGCAGTGCGCGGGTGGTGTCGGCCGCCAGGGCCCGCATCGGTGTCAACCAAAGCACCTGCAGACCGGGACCGGGCTGACCGCGCAGCAAGGCGCCCATCCACACCGCCAACGTCTTGCCGCTGCCCGTGGTGGCATGCAGCAGGCCGCTGTGGCCTTCGGTCATCGCCGCCCACACCGCTTGCTGGAAGGGGAAGGGCTGCCAGCCGTGGCGCGTGAACCAGGCGTCGGCGGGCAGGTGCGGGGCAGCGCTCACTGCGGCATTCTCAGGGCCGTGACGGCCTCAAGCCGTGAGGATCCAGCCTTCCAGCGGGTCCACGGCCGGTGGGTGCCCAAAGCGCGGCCGGCAACTGGCCCAGGCGGCCTGCAGCAGGCAGAGCACGGCATCCAGGCAGTCACCACTGGCATCGGCCACCAGGACGCCGGCCTGTGCGGGCGTGAGCTTCAGGCGCAGGCCCAGGCGTGTGCGGCCCTGCTCCAGGGCTTCCACGATGTCCTTGCGGGCCAGCAGGCGTTCACTGGATTCGTCGTTCTTGTAGGACCGGCGCGCGATGAGTTCGTGCGCCAGCAGGCCGGGGTAGCCTTCCAGCGCGACGCGGCTGTCGCCGTTGGCGCGCAGGCTCGGCAGGTGCACGCCAGCGCGCACCAGGCGCGAGAAACCTTCGTAGTACATGAAGCCCACCGGCACGTAACGCGTCTGCAGCGGGCTGGTGCTGGACGCGCCGGCCACGGCGGTGTCGGCGGCGCGGTGGATCAGCCGCTGGCCGGCAGGCCGCGTGTTGCCCCACGCGTCCACCAGCGCGCGGAACTGCATGCGCGTGGCGCAGCGGGCATGCAGGGCGCGCACCACGGCCTCGGCGCTGTCGCCCAGGTCCTGGGCCTGCACAAAGGCGCGCGGCAGGCCGAAGGGGAAGTCGAAGGCGCCCAGCCAAGGGCCGGGTTCGGTCAGGAAAGCTTCGAAGTCCGTCATGCATGGCAGCGCACGCAAGCCTTTCAACCGCAGCACCGCGCCCGCCATCTGGCCTTCGGCCACGACGATGGGTTTCCGGGCCGTCGGCGCGCTGCTGAAGTCCACGCCCAGCAGCCGCAGGGCCGAGCCCGTCGAGCTCATCCCCAAGCCAGCGCCATGACGCCAGCAGCGATGCAGGCGGCACCCAGCAGGCGCAGGCCACGGTCGCTTTCACCCAGCAGCTTGCCGCCAATGAGTGCAGCCACCAGCATGCTCACTTCGCGCGCAGGCGCCACGTGCGACAGCGGCGCCAGCTGCAGCGCGGTCAGCACCAGGATGTAGGCCAGCGGCCCCAGCGTGGACACCACCAGCGCGTGTTTCCACTGCGCACGCCAGGCCTGCACCAGCGCGGCACGGTTGCGCAGCACGGTGGGCAGTTGCAGCGGCACCCGCAGCACGTTGCACAGGTAGTCGAAGATCACCGGGCCTATGGCCAGCACCTTGATGGCGTAGCCGTCGATGACCGAATAAGCAGCGATGGTGCCGCCCGTCAGCAAGCCCCAGCGCACGCCCGCCAACGCACGCTGGCGCTGCACCGGGTCATGCGACTTGTGCCAGAGCGACGGCCCGCCAGCGATCAGGAACACCCCAGTGCACACCCCCAGCACGCCGGCCACAGCCAGCAGGCCAGGGCGTTCACCCAGCAGCAGCACGGCGGCCAGCGCGGTCAGCAGCGGCGCACTGCCACGCGCCAGCGGGTAGACCACGGTGAGGTCGCCGACACGGTAGCCCTTCAGCAGGGTGTTGAAGTACAGCAGGTGCACGGCCGCGCTGAGTGCGATCACAGCCCATTCCAGCCAACCCCAATGCGGCACTTCCTGCCAGCCGAACCACAGGCCGGCGGGCAGCCACAGCACGCTGGTCAACAGGCTGGTGATGAGGGTGAATCGGTGGTCGCCGCCGGCGTGCTTGGCGGCGAAGTTCCAGCTCGCGTGCAGCAGGGCGGCCAGCAGCACGAGGGCCAGGGCAGACAGGGGCATGGGTGGATTCTGCCCCGGGGTTTGCACCGTGCCCTGGCGCACAGACCGCGGCGCGGCGGCGCTGCAACCTCACCCGCCATGGACTTGATCCTCCGACCGCCTTTGCTAGGGCTCCGCGCCCACCTGCATGCCCGCCAGCCACAAGGCCTGTGCACGCTCGAACACCGTGGCTGCGGGCGTGAAGCGCGAGCGGTCCGCCGCCAATCGGACCCAGGCCCGCGTGTCGTGCGGCCCGGTATCCACCGGCTGGTGGGCACGCACCGCCAGGTTCCAGGCATGCACGGCCTCGTACCGGGCCGGGTTGCGCTGCAGCGTCCAGGCCAGGCCCACCAGGTCTGCAAAGCCCTCTTCGCGCCGCGTGCGCCACATGTCGCGCAGCAGCTCAGCATGCTCGGGACTCAAGCGGTCCAGCGCGGACACGTCCTGCAGGCTGGTCGGCAACTTGCCCCAGGCACCACTGACATGCCGCCAGCAGTGGGCCAGTTCGTGCGCCGCGATGGCTTCCACGACGGGGCCGACGAGGTCGGCGTCCACGCGGGCCAGCATGGCCTCCGCTTCGGGGTTGCCGCGCATGGACAGCACCAGCTTGCAGCGGCCCTTCAGGTAAGCCATGCCCACCGGCGTCTCACCCGGCGTGGGCTGTGGTTGCACGACGATGTCCAGCGGCAGCGCCAGGTCGCGGGCGTACTGGAGCACGGGCCGCGCCGCCTGCAGCCAGGCGCGTTCAGCCGGCGTCAGATCGGCGGCACGTACGGGTTCCCCCCACAGCAGCACTGAGACACCACACAGCACCGCCAGCCAACCGCCCACCCACCCACGCTTGCGCATCGCCACCCCTCGGGTTGCCGGCTTGCGTCGCGGAGCAGAACGCCCCGCGACGAGGCCTGCCACACGGTGGTGGCCGTGGGCGTCCACAGGTGTGCCACAGGCGTAAGAACTGCAACGGCGCAAGTCCGCCGGCCCGCTAAAGTCGCGTTCATGAGCAGCAATCCCACTCTTGTGAACGCCTTCCGTGGCGGCATCGTCGAATCCTCGCACCGCGGCGCGGTGGCCGTGGTGGACGCCGACGGTACCGTGCACACCGCCATCGGCGACATCGAACGCCCCATCTTCCCGCGCAGCGCCGTCAAGGTGCTGCAGGCCCTGCCCCTGGTGGCCAGCGGCGCGGCCGAGCGCTTTGCTCTGACGGATGCCGAGCTGGCCCTGGCCTGCGCCAGCCCCGGTGGCGAAACGCGCCATGCGGACACCGCCGCCGGCATGCTGGCCAAGGCCGGTGTGGACGTGGCCGCGCTGGAATGCGGTGCGCACTGGCCGTACCACGACGGCAGCATCAAGGCCATGGCCGCGGCCGGACGCGAGCCGACGGCGCTGAACAACAACTGTTCGGGCAAACACTCGGGCTTCGTCTGCCTGGGCTGCATGATGGCCGAGGACAACGACCGCCGCGCCTTCCTGACAGGCTATGTGAAGCCCGACCACCCGGTGATGCGCGAAGTCACCGCCGCGCTGCAGTCCAGCACCGGCTACGACCTGGCACACACGGCGCGTGGCACGGACGGCTGCAACATCCCCACCTACGCCATCCCGCTGCGCCACCTGGCGCACGCCTTTGCGCGTGTGGCCACAGGTGTGGGCCTGAGCGACAGCCATGCCCGCGCCGCCAAGCGCCTGCGGGCCGCCGTGGCCGCTGCACCGGACATGGTGGCCGGCACCGGCCGCTTTGACAGCCGCGTGATGGCGCAACTGGGCGAACGTGTCTTCTGCAAGGTCGGCGCGGAAGGTGTGTACTGCGCCGCCTTCCCGGAACTGGGCCTGGGTGTGGCCGTCAAGATGGACGACGGCAACACCGCGCGGGCCTGCGAGGTGGTGATGGCCGCGCTGATCCGCCGCCTGCTGCCGCTGCAAGGCGAGGACGCAGTGCTGGTTGACAACCTGGCCACGCTCACCATGCGCAACTGGAACGGCATCGAAGTCGGCACACTGGAAGCCGCGCCGGCCCTGGCTGCTGACTGAGCACTTCGGCAACAACGGCGCAGGCCGCGGCCGGGGTCAAGACCGCCCCGCAACGGCCGATATCGAAGCTGGTGCGGCCCTCATGGCCACGCCGCCCGTACCGCCCGCCATGACCGCCCCACCCGTCACCCCCGACACCGCCGACGGCCCCGCCGCGCCCACTTTGCTGGTGCCAGCCGCCGCCAAAGCGCCGGTGCAGCCGGCCCATGACTGGGACCACTCGACGATGCGGCTCAACAAGGCCGACATCTCGCTGCTGCAGACCCTGGGCGGTGACGCCCTGCGCCACCCCTGCCTGGTGCTGTACAGCGGCGGCGAGACCGGCACCCGCTACCCGCTGACCGACGGCCGTCTGGTGCTGGGGCGTTCGCCCGAATGCGATGTCTGCCTGGAAAGCCTGGGCATCAGCCGCAAGCATGCTGAACTGCGTGAAGAAGGCACCGCCGTGACGCTGAACGACCTGGACTCGGCCAACGGCACGCATCTCAACGACCGCCGCATCACACAAGCCGAGGCGCTGCGCGACGGTGACCTGATCCGCGTGGGCCAGGTGCTGCTGCGCTTCCACGAACGCCACAGCCTGGACGCGGCGCTGCACGACAAGCTGTACCGCATGGCCACGATCGACACCGGCACCGGCGTCTACAGCAAGCGCTACCTGCTGGAGGCGCTGGAACGCGAGATCAAACTGGCGCGCCGCGGCGCACGGCCGCTGTCGGTGGTCTGCCTGGACCTGGACTTCTTCAAGACCGTCAACGACCGCTTTGGCCACAACGCCGGTGACGATGTGCTGCGCGGCGCGGCGCAGGCGGCGCAGTCCGTGCTGCGTGACAGCGACGTGCTGGGCCGCGTCGGCGGTGAGGAGTTCGCCGTCGTGCTGCCCGACACCACGCTGCTGGGCGCCGTGGACATGGCCGAGCGCATGCGCCGCACCGTCGCCGCCCAGGTCTTCGACCTGGCGCTGCCCGGCACCACCACGCTCGCCCGGCACCGCCAGACCGCGTCGCTGGGTGTGGCCGAGCTGCAGCCCACCACCAGCAGCGCACGCCAGCTGCTGGACGCGGCCGACGAGCTGCTCTACACGTCCAAGCGCAAGGGACGCAACTGCGTCAGCGCCTGAGAGGCGCCTACATCGACTCCTGTCGCCTTCGATAATTTCTGTCTTGACAGAAATATCAGAAAGCGTATCTTTGCGATATGGATCCGAAGACAGACCCCAAGACCGACACCGCGACCGACGAAACGCCCGCCAGCCCACGCATGCCGGCGGTGACCGAACGCTTCGTGCTGCACTGGGGCGAGATGGGTTCGCGCTGGGGCGTCAACCGCACCATGTCACAGATCCACGCGCTGCTGTTCATCACCGGCCGGCCCATGAACGCCGACGAGCTGTGTGACCAGCTGGGTGTGGCCCGTTCCAACGTCAGCACGTCCCTGCGTGAACTGCAGGGCTGGGGCCTGGTGAAGGTGGTGCATCTGCTGGGTGACCGGCGCGACCACTTCGAAACCTCGGGCGACGTGTGGGAACTGCTGCGCACCATCGTGCGTGGCCGCAAGCAGCGGGAATTCGACCCCACCATCCAGGCCCTTCGCGACTGCCTGGCCCACCCGGAACTGGGCCGCGAAAGCGCCGTCAGCCGCCAGCGCATCAACGAGACCCTGGTGCTGATGGAAACCACGTCCGTCTGGGTGGACGAGATGATGCGCCTGCCGCCCGAGACGCTGGTGAAGATCATGAAGCTGGGCGTCAAGATCCAGGGGCTGCTGCGCGGCAAGGCCAAGCCCTGACCTCACTTTTTTTGCCGCAGTATTTCTGTTTAGACTGAAACTACCGAAGGAGAAGAAAGCATGACATGCGTTCTGAACCCAAGCCCGCTGCTCACCGCCTACTACGACGGCCAGTGCGGCCTGTGCAGTGCCGAGATGCACGAGATCCAGGCGCTGGACACTGACGGCGAGATCGCCCTGGTCGACTGCAGCGCAGCCGACTTTGACGACGTGCAGACCCGCGCCGCCGGCATCAGCCGCGACGACCTGCTGGGTGCCCTGCACGTGCGTGACGTGCTGGGTGACTGGCACCGTGGTGTCGACGCCATTGCGCTGCTCTACGCCACCGTGGGCGCACCCTGGCTGGCACGCGCCTGGGCCCACCCGCTCACGCGGCCGCTGACGCAGCGCCTGTACCCCTGGGTGGTGCGCCACCGCCAGACGCTGTCGCGCCTGGGCTTGAACATGGTCGCGCCGCGTGTGCTGCGCCTCTTTGCGCAGCGCCACCAGCAGCGGCATGTGCCGCACTGCACGCACGGCAGTTGCAAGGTCGCAAACCCGCTCCCGCACGCCTGAAGAACCCAACCCCCAACTTTGGAGAATCTCATGAGCCTTGAACTGTTTGTCCTCTCGATGGTGCTCACGCTGGGCACGGTCGGCGGCGCGCTGCTGTACCTGCGCGGCATCACACGCCAGGTGCTGGTGGACCAGTGCCGCACCGACACCGGCGCCGAGTTCTGGCTGCGCGCAGCCGACGTGCTGGCGTTGGCCGGGTCGCTGATCCTGGTGCTGGCCTTTGGCGGTGTGATGCCAGATGCAGACTGGGTGCAACAGCTGCGCCTGGTGCTGAGCCTGGCGCTGGCCGGCATCTTCGTCACGGTGGTGATGGTGGCCAGCAGTGTCTGGCGCAACCTGCCGGCTGCAGGGACGCAGGAGACCCAATGAGCACCGCCCTGCGGCTGCCGCGTGTGCGCGGCCCGGGGCTGGACTGGCTGCCGGCCTTCATGCACCAGCGCGCCTACTGGCGCACGGTGTGGCGCTTCGTGTGGCTGGGGCCGCTGGTCGGTGGTGCGCCCTATGTGTGGACCCTCGTCGCCCTTCCCTTCGCCTACTTCGTGGGCGCCGTGCCGGCGCTGGTGGCCGGGATGCTGTTCGGCGCCTGGTACCACGGCCTGCCGGGTCGCTTGCCGACCTGGCCTTGGCGCGCCGCGCTGGGCGCCCTGTCCGGACTGGGCGCCACCCTGCTCATCGCCCTGTGCCAGGTGGTGGCGGTGACCCCCGTCAGCTGGGTCTTCGTAGCCATCGTCGCTGCACACGGCGTGCCCGCCGCCACGGTGCTGGCCTTGCTGCAGCGACCACCGCAGCACTCTGCAGCGCCGCGCTGAAGACCTACTTCTTGGGCGCCGTCAACATCGCCACCGTGGCGCCCTGTCCGTCTTTGGCACCACCACCCAGCAGCCCCGTGGCGCTGTACACCGCCAGCTTGTTGCGCGTGTCCGCGATGTCCAGGTTGCGCATGGTCAGCTGGCCGATGCGGTCGGCCGGCGAGAAGGCACCTTCCACTTTTTCCATGCTCAAGCGCTCAGGCGCGTAGGTCAGGTTGGGGCTTTCGGTGTTGAGCAGGCTGTAGTCGTTGCCACGCCGCAGTTCCAGCGTCACCTCACCGGTGATGGCGCTGGCCACCCAGCGCTGCGCGGTCTCACGCAGCATCATGCATTGCGGGTCGAACCAGCGGCCCTGGTACAGGAAGCGGCCGAGCTTGCGGCCGTTCATGCGGTACTGCTCGATGGTGTCTTCGTTGTGGATGCCCGTCACCAGCCGTTCATACGCGATGTGCAGCAGCGCCATGCCCGGGGCTTCGTAGATGCCGCGGCTCTTGGCTTCGATGATGCGGTTCTCGATCTGGTCGCACATCCCGAGGCCGTGGCGGCCGCCGATGCGGTTGGC
>JANOAM010000921.1:0-3964 GCA_031411215.1 Betaproteobacteria bacterium | reverse complement strand
GCGTGGCTGGCAATGCAAAACTGGAAATAGGGTTCAGGAATTCCATGGAAGGGCTTGCCCAGAAGGGCGAACCTGGAAGATCGGTCAAGCCAGACGCTGGATCAAGCCGATAGGCACAAAAGACGTATCCAGGCGTTTCCTTGGTCGGGTTTGGGCCGGTTCAGCGCGGCATTCCCGGGAATCCTCCACCTGGGCCGCCCATGCCACCGCCCATGCCGCCCATGCGCTTCATCATCTTCATGAGGCCGCCGCCCTTCATCTTCTTCATCATGCCCTGCATCTGCTCAAACTGGTTGAGCAGGCGGTTCACTTCCTGCACGTGAACGCCGGCGCCGGTGGCGATGCGGCGCTTGCGGCTGGCCTTGATGAGCTCGGGCTTGCGCCTCTCCAGCGCCGTCATGCTGTTGATGATGCCTTCCATGCGGCGCACATCGCGTTCGGCCTTGCCCATGTCGGCACCTTGCGCCTTGGCCGTCAGCTGGCTGGGCAGCTTGTCCATCAGGCTGGCCAGGCCGCCCATGTTCTTCATTTGGCTGATCTGCGCCAGGAAGTCGTTCAAGTCGAAGCCACCACCGGACTTCATCTTGTCGGCGAACTTCTGCGCCGCGGCCACATCCACGCCCTTGGTGACTTCTTCCACCAGGGCCACGATGTCGCCCATGCCCAGCACGCGGCCGGCGTGGCGGTCTGCGTCAAAGACCTCCAGCCCGTCGATCTTCTCCGACACACCGGCAAACTTGATCGGCGCGCCCGTCACCTGACGCACCGACAGGGCCGCGCCGCCGCGCGAGTCGCCGTCCAGCTTGGTCAGCACCACGCCGGTCAGCGGCAGCGCGTCCTTGAAGGCTTTGGCGGTGTTGACCGCGTCCTGGCCTTGCATGGCGTCCACCACGAACAGCGTCTCCACCGGGTTCAACACGGTGTGCAGTTCGCGGATCTCCGCCATCAGCGCTTCGTCGATGCCCAGCCGGCCGGCGGTGTCCACCAGCAGCACGTCGAAGTAGTGGCGCTTGGCATAGTCCAGCGCGGCCAGTGCGATGTCGCGCGGCTTCTGGTCCGGCGCGCTGGGGAACCACTCGGCACCGGCCTGCCTGGTGACGGTCTTCAGCTGTTCGATGGCGGCCGGGCGGTAGACGTCGGCCGACACCGTCAGCACCTTCTTCTTGCGCTTCTCGATCAGGTGCTTCGCGAGCTTGGCCGTGGTGGTGGTCTTGCCAGCGCCTTGCAGGCCGGCCATCAGGATCACCGCGGGCGGTTGCGCCGCCAGGTTGATGTCGGCCACGCCCTCGCCCATGGTCGCGGCGAGTTCCTTGTGCACCATGCCCACCAGCGCCTGGCCGGGGTTCAGTGAGCCGATGACTTCCTGCCCCAGCGCCTTCTCTTTCACGCGGGCGATGAAGTCGCGCACGACGGGCAGGGCCACGTCGGCTTCCAGCAAGGCCATGCGCACCTCGCGCAACATGTCCTGCACGTTGCTGTCGGTGATGCGGGCCTGGCCGCGCATCGTCTTGACCATCCTGGACAGGCGGTCGGTGAGGGTGGTGGCCATGGGCGCCTTTGGAGGGGAAAGGGGCGGCTCGCCGGGGCGTCCGCGGTCAGTACACTGTCTGCATGATTCTATCGACGCCCTCCCCCATGCTCGCCCCGGGTGGGGGTCTGCTGCTGGTGGCTGTGGCCTTGGTGCTCTATGGGTTGGCCGCTGTGCCCATGGGCTCGATGAAGCGCTTGTCGGCCGCGGCGCTGCTGGGCGCCTTTGCGCTGCACGCGCTGCTGCTCTTCATCGACATCGGTGGATTCGGCCAGGAATTGCCTGGCGCGCGACTGGGTTTTGGTCCCGTGCTGTCGATCACCGTGTGGCTGGTGATCGGCGTCTATACCGTCGAAAGCCGCCTGGTGCCGCTGCCGACGGAACGGCAGTGGCTGGGCCTGGCCGGTGTCGGCGCGGTGCTGGTGGCCGCGCTGTTCCCTGGCGACCCCAAGGTCATGCATTCGCCGCTGGCGCCCTTGCACTTCGCGCTGGGCGTGGGCTCCTACGGCCTGTTCGGCGCGGCTGTCTTCCACGGCCTGTTGCTGGACGCCGCCGAACGCCGCTTGCGCAACCGTGCGCCGGGTGCATCGGCCGCACCGCCCACCGGCATGCCGCTGCTGTCGCTGGAGCGCTTGACCTTCCGCTTTGTCGAGGCCGGCTTCTCCGTCCTGACCGCGGCGCTGGTGCTGGGCATCGCCACCACCGTGCAGTGGCGCTGGACCGACCACAAGGCCGTGTTCTCGTTGCTGTCCTGGGGCGTCTTCGCAGCGCTGCTGCTGGGCCGCCGCCTGCACGGCTGGCGTGGCCACCATGCCACGCGCTGGTTGTATGCCGGGGCCATCCTGCTGCTGCTGGCGTACGTGGGTTCGCGCTTCGTGCTGGAAGTGCTGCTCGGTCGCGCGGCCTGAGGTTGAGCGTGATCACAAAAATCCTGATCCTGTTGGCCTTGGTGTTCGGTGTGCTGTGGTTGCTGAAAGGCCGGCGCCGCGGCGAAGGCGCTGCACCCAAATCGCGGCCGGCTGAACCCGCCAAGCCGCAAGCCATGCTGGCCTGCGCGCACTGTGGTGTGCACCTGCCGCAGAACGACGTACTGGCCGATGCCGCTGGCCGCCCCTTCTGCAGCGACGCCCACCGCCTGGCGGGCCCGCGGTGAGGCCCTTCATTCCTTGAAGGGCAACTGCCGATGAACAGCCGCTGATGGACGCCCGCGAAGCGGACCGCCGCCGCGGCGACCGGCGCAACAACGACCGCCGCGGTGTTGGCCGCCGCCAGGAAGACGCCACCGGCGAGGCCTTGAGCTTCCTGCCCGGCTGGCTGCCCTCGGCCGACGACCACACCGACAGTCGCTTCCTGGACGGCCAGGCGCGCCGCCTGGTGCAGTCGCAGGACACCGCCTTTTCCCGCGTCTACCGCGCCTACGCCGCCGCGCGTGGCGTGGTGGGCGTGGGCCTGGTGGCCGTGCAGGGTGTGTCCAGCCTCATGGGCTCGCGTGTGTCGGAGTGGATGGCGCTGGTGTCCGTGGCCTATGCGGTGCAAGCCATCACGCTGTGGTTGCTGCCGCGCTTCGGCGCGCTGGCACGCCCGCCCACGCAGGCGCATGAGCGGCGGCGGCAGTGGCTGTCCACCATCGGCGTGGACCTGCTGGCTTTCACGCTGCTGCACCTGCTGGAGTCCAACGCGTCCTTCAACTACGCCGCGCTGATGGTGCTGCCGGTGCTCATGGCGGGTGTGCTGACCTCACGTCTGCTGGCGTTGGGTACCGCGTCGGGTGTGGCCCTGTTGTTGTTGGTGGCGGCCTGGCGCGCCCATGGGCTGACCGACAGCCCGGCGCAGATGTTGCAATCCGGCCTGGCCGGCATGGGCCTGTTCATCATCACCTTGCTGGCCGGTGAATTGGCCGCGCGGCTGGCGCGCGAAGAACTGGCCGCGCGCGGCAGTCTGGAACTGGCGCGCCAGCAGGCGCAGCTGAACCGGCTGGTGATTGAAGAGATGGTCGACGGTGTGCTGGTGGTGGACCGCCGGTTGCTGGTGCGCGCGGCCAACCCGGCAGCACGCGCGTTGCTGGTGGACCAGGGGCTGAGCCCGCCCGCGCCCTTCATGCTGGACCTGCGGGCCGACTGGTCCACGTTGCTGGCCTTTGCGGAGCAGGCCCTGGGCGAGGGCCAATGGCCCGAAGCCGGCCGCGACGTGACTCTGACTTTCGAAGGTGGCCACACGCGCACCTTGCGCATGCGGGTGCGCTTCATGCGCAACCGCAGGACCGATCCGGCGGTGGACATTGCTGCCGCGGGTGTCGCCGAGGCCTCGGACAACGACCCCGTGGCCGTGCTGTTGCTGGAAGACCTGCGCACGCTGCAGGCGCGCATCCGGCAGGAAAAGCTGGCTGCCATGGGCCGCGTCTCGGCCGGCATCGCGCACGAGATCCGCAACCCGCTG
>JANOAM010000920.1:0-2777 GCA_031411215.1 Betaproteobacteria bacterium | reverse complement strand
AGCCTGCCTGCTCGCAGGCAAAACCGATGGCGCAGTCTCTGCGCGTCAGGAGCCCCGGACCACTTATCTCCGGAGCCCCAACCGGCAGCCCCCGGCTGCCCGCCCCCTCCAACTGGCAACGGCTGGAGGGGTTTCGCTTTTTGGGCGCCCGGCTTGGTGCATGGGCTGGATTTGGCGCCGGAAGCTTGCGTTTCTCGGCATGAAGCGCGGGCCTGGAATGGGCACCATGCAGCGCATCTTTGCCTTCCCATTCCCGTCCGATCATGCTGTTGCGCCGCCTGACCCTCCGAACCCGTTTCCTGCTCGCCATGGCCATCGTGGCCGTCTCGCTGTCCGCACTCGGGGCCTGGGGCGTCATTGCCAACCACGTGGGTACCGGCCGTGTATCGGCCCTGTTTGACGAAGCCCAGGCCAGCGCCGACGCGGTGTCGCGCGTGCGCGAAGCCTTGTTCAACATGCGCCGGTTGCAGGCCAACATCATGGCCGTGGGCTCGTCCAACACCGTAGAGGTGGAGCGCCTGATAGGCCTGTGGAAGGCCGAGACTGCCGCGGTGCGCAAGCACGGCGACGCGCTGGCCAAGACCGACCCGGACAACGCCGACCTGGCAGCGCTGGTCAAGGCGCAGCAGGAGCAGCTGACCGCCTACACCGGTGCCTTGGGCCCCATTGCCGACCAACTGCAACAGGCCAAGCTGGACAGCTCCGCGGCCCTGGCCTACGCCGAACGCGAAGAGCCCAAGGCCTTGGCCCTGATGCAAGGGGCAGATGCCATGCTGAAGGCGACGCAGGCACGGCAGGCGCAGATCCGGCAAGACATGGCCGCGTCGTCCACCCTGGTGTCCAACCTGCGTCTGGTGCTGGTGGCGCTGACCCTGGCCGCCGTGCTGCCGCTTCTGTGGTTCACGCTGCGTTCAGTGTGCGAGCCGCTGGAACAGGCCGTGGCCGTGGCCGGCCGCATCGCGCAGGGCGACCTGAGCGAGACGCTGCGCCCCGAAGGTCACGACGAGACCGCCGCGCTGCTGCGCTCCCTGCAGCGCATGCAGGAGTCCTTGCGCAGCCTGGTGGGCCAGGTGCGGCAGTCGGCCGATTCCATCCAGCTGGCCAGCCAGGAAGTGGCCGTCGGCAACCTGGACCTGAGCCAGCGCACCGAGCAGACCGCCGGCAACCTGCAGGTCACCGCCAGTTCGGTGATGCAGCTGCATGGTGCCGTGTCGCAGAGCGCGGATGCGGCACGCCAGGCCAACCGGCTGGCGGCCAGTGCCAGCGCGGTCGCCGAGCGGGGTGGCCAGGTGGTGTCCCAGGTCGTGTCCACCATGGACGAGATCAATACCAGCAGCAAGAAGATTGCCGACATCATCGGCACCATTGATGGCATTGCCTTCCAGACCAACATCCTGGCGCTGAACGCCGCGGTCGAAGCCGCTCGCGCCGGTGAACAGGGCCGGGGCTTCGCGGTGGTGGCCTCTGAAGTGCGTGGTCTGGCGCAGCGCAGCGCGGCGGCTGCGCGCGAGATCAAGGCGCTGATCGGGGCCAGCGTCGACCGCGTGGAAGCCGGCTCCAAGCTGGTGACCGATGCTGGGAGCACGATGAGTGAGATCGTCAGCAGCGTGCAGCGTGTCACCCGCATGATCGGCGAGATCACCCACGCCGCCACCGAACAGAGCAGTGGCCTGGGCCAAGTCAACCAGGCGGTGTCGGAACTGGACCGCATGACGCAGCAGAACGCCGCCTTGGTGGAGCAGAGCGCCGCCGCGGCCGAAAGCCTCAAGGAACAGGCCACGCGCCTGGCCGGACTGGTGGCCACGTTCCGGCTGGAGCAGGGCACCGGCCAAACGGCATAGGTCCTCGTCCAGCGCTGGTGATGAACGGCCGTCACGCCGTGCTTCGATAATCCCAGGCTGGGCGCACCCGCGCCCTCCGTTGCGGCCGCCTTACGCCACAAGCGCTGGCGGCTCCATTGCCCCGGGAGTCACCTTGTTTCAACGTTTTGAAAGGCTGGTGCAGCCGTACCCCGACGCGCTGCCCCCGCCGCCGCCCAAGTCCTTCTTCGCCTTCCTGTGGGAATGCTCCCAGGGCGTGCGGCCGTTTCTGGCGCTGGTGACGCTGTTCACCGCGGCCATCGGCGCCTTCGAGGCGCTGCTGTTCAGCATGATGGCCCACATCGTGGACCTGCTGGCCAAGACCCAGCCGGCGACGATCTGGCAGCAACACGGCACGCTGCTGGCCACGCTGGGCGCCATCCTGGGGTTCAGCATCCTGTTTGCCGGCTTGCAGGCGCTGTTCAAGTACCAAGGCGTGTTCGGCAACTTCCCCATGCGGCTGCGCTGGAACTTCCACCGCCTGATGCTTGAACAGAGCATGTCCTTCTACCAGGACGAATTCGCCGGCCGCATCGCCACCAAGGTGATGCAGACGTCCCTGGCCGTGCGCGACACCTGGTTGATCTTCACCGACATCCTGGTCTATGTGCTCATCTACTTCGCGACCATGATCGCCGTGATGGGTGCCTTCGACCCCTGGCTGATGGTGCCCTTCCTGGGCTGGCTGGTGCTGTACGCGGCCACGCTCACGGTCTTTGTGCCGCGCCTGGGCAAGGTGGCCAAGGCGCAGGCCGATGCGCGGTCCCTGATGACCGGCCGCATCACCGACGCCTACACCAACATCGCCACCGTCAAGTTGTTCTCGCACTCGCACCGCGAGGCCGGATTTGCGCGATCGGCGATGCAGGAATTCATGAGCACGGCCTACGGCCAGATGCGGCTGGTGACCGGCTTCGA
>JANOAM010000919.1:0-1770 GCA_031411215.1 Betaproteobacteria bacterium | reverse complement strand
CAAGGCCAGGGACTCGATCTGGCGGTCGGCATTGCGCAGGCGCTTCACCAGGCCGCGCATGACGCCGTAACTGAGAGTGCTGTTTTCCGGCAGGCAGCGTGCGAAGACGGCGCGGGCCAGCACCAGCATGTCGGTCTGGATCTCGGCCCGCACGGTGGCGCTGTGGGGCTCGTTGTCGATGAGGCTCATCTCGCCGACGTAGTCACCGGATTCGAGCACCGCCAGGATCACCTCGCGGCCACGGCTGTCGGATGTCAGCACACGGGCGCGGCCGTTGAGCAGGATGAAGAGCGCGTTGCTCTTGCGGCCCTGCTCCACCACCAGTTCGCCGCGGCGGAAGCGCCGCTTGACCACGCTGTCCGCGATGGACTGCGCCTGGTCGGCGGTGAGCATGGAAAACAGGGGTACGCGGCGGATCAGGTCCAGATTGGACAGCATCGACATCGAACGGGCTCCTCTTGTAGTTGACGCTCCGAAACAGGCCCCGGGCCTGCCGGTGATCTCGCAAGCGCGTGGTCTGCAAGAATCTCCCTATTGTGCCCATAGCAGCCCTTGCGGCCACCGGGGCACGCCCCGATGTCAACATGCAGCGTCTGTTCGACGCGACGCCACGACAGATCTCTCCGAAGCCCGCACCCAAGCCCACACCATGACCGCCACCGCACGCCACGCCCGCGTCCTCATCCTCGGCTCCGGCCCTGCCGGCTACAGCGCCGCCATCTATGCGGCCCGCGCCAACCTGCAACCCATGCTGATCACCGGCATCGCGCAAGGCGGCCAGCTGATGACCACCACCGACGTCGACAACTGGCCGGCCGACGTGATGGGTGTGCAGGGCCCGGAACTGATGCAGCGCTTCCAGGAACACGCCGAGCGCTTCAAGACGGAAATCGTCTTCGACCACATCCACACGGTGGACTTCAGCAAGCGGCCGTTCACGCTGACGGGTGACAGCGGCGTCTACACGTGCGACGCGTTGATCATCGCCACCGGCGCCAGCGCCAAGTACCTGGGCCTGCCCAGCGAAGAAGCCTTCATGGGCAAGGGTGTCAGCGGCTGCGCCACCTGCGACGGCTTCTTCTACCGCGGCGACACCGTCTGCGTGGTGGGCGGCGGCAACACGGCCGTGGAAGAGGCGTTGTACCTGTCCAACATCGCCAGCAAGGTGCACCTGGTGCACCGCCGCGACAAGTTCCGCGCCGAGGCCATCCTGATCGACAAGGTCATGGCCAAGGTCGAGACCGGCAAGATCGAACTGCACCTGTTCAACACGCTGGACGAGGTGCTTGGGGACGCCAGTGGCGTCACCGGTGTACGGCTGCGCAGCACGGCCGGCGGCGGCACGAAGGACCTGGCGCTGAAGGGTTGTTTCATCGCCATCGGCCACCAGCCCAACACCGACATCTTCAAGGGCCAGCTGGAGATGAAGGACGGCTACATCATCACCAGGACGGGCCTGGTCGGCATGGCCACCATGACCAGCGTGCCGGGCGTGTTTGCAGCCGGCGACGTGCAGGACCATGTCTACCGCCAGGCCATCACCAGCGCCGGCACCGGCTGCATGGCGGCCCTGGACGCGCAGCGCTTCCTGGAACAGGACGCTGGCTGAATCTCCAGTAGCTGAAATATCAGGCTATACTCGCGGGCTTCGCCGGAAGGGCTGCGCTTGTAGCGCGACTTTCAACCCCACTCTGGCGCCCGACCAACACACCCGAATTCAGCACTGGAGAAGCGTCATGGCACGCGTCTGTCAAGTCACCGGCAAGCGCC
>JANOAM010000918.1:0-4142 GCA_031411215.1 Betaproteobacteria bacterium | reverse complement strand
ACCTGCCCTGCGGCGCCCGGGCCGGTGTGGCCTTCCATCAGCACCACGCGCGTGGAAGCGACGTTCAGCGACAGGCGCAACAGCGTGGTCACCAACAGCACCGTGGGCAGCGCCGCGAAGTCCAGCGGCTTGACCATCTGGCTGCTGACCATCATCACCACCAGGGCCAGCGCGATGTTGAAGGTGAACAGCAGGTCCAGCACAAAGGGTGGCAGCGGCAGCACCATCATGGCCAGCATCATCACCACGAAGCCCGGCAGCACCAGCGCCTTGATGGCGGCACCACGGGGCCCGGCGAACCAGGCGTTGATCTGCTGCATCAGGCTGTTCAAAGCTCAGGCTCCTGTCGGCCCATGAGATCGCCGGTCGGGTCGTTCAAGGGGTCCATGTCCGCAGGCACTTCAGGGCTGGGCGGCTCGCCGGCCATGCCGCGGCCGGCGGCCATGGCGTCGCGCAACTGGTAGACCCAGGCCAGCACTTGCGCCACGGCGCTGAACAGGCGCGCGGGAATCTCCTGGTCGACCTCGGCGTGTGTGTACAAAGCCCGCGCCAGCGGCGGCATCTGCAGCACCGGCACCTTGTGGTCCTTGGCCAGGTCGCGGATCCTGAAAGCCATCAGGTCGGCGCCCTTGGCCACCACACGCGGTGCGGCCATCTTGTTGTCGTCGTACTTCAGCGCCACGGCAAAGTGGGTCGGGTTCATCACCACCAGGTCGGCCAGCGGCACGGCGGCCAGCATGCGGCGGTTGGCCAGCTCCCGCATGCGCGAGCGCAGGCGGGACTTGATTTCCGGGCTGCCTTCGGCTTCTTTGAATTCCTGCTTCATTTCCTGCACCGACATGCGCAAGCGGCGCTGCAACTGCAATCGCTGCAAAGGCACGTCCACCAGGGCGAACAAGGCCAACACACCGGCGACCAGCAGCAGGCCGGACAGGATCAGCTGCCCGCCCGCCAGCAGCGCGGCCGGCAGCGGCATGGACAGCAGTTCCGCGTGCTGCTGCCAGCGCTGGCCCAGGTAGACACCGCCCACGGTGGCCAGCACCAGGGCCAGCAGGCTGGCCTTGAGCGTATCCGTCAGCTGGTGGCCGGAAAACACGCGGCCTATGCCGGTGAGTGGGTTGAGCTTGCTGAAGTTGGGCGTCAGCGGCTGCAGCGTGAAGTTCCAGCCGCCAGACAGCACGCCCGAGGCCACCGCCACCACCAGCATCACGGCAAACAGCGGCAGCAGGAACAGCAGCATCTGCGCACCCAGCATGGTCAGGCGGTCCAGCATCAGCGCCGGGTGTTCCAGCAGCGTGGCGTCAAAACGCAGGCCGGTCGTGAGCAACTGGCCGGCCGATTCCGTGGCCTGGGGTGCCAGCATGGCGACCAGGGCCACGCCCGCGCCAATGGCGCCAAAGTGCCCGAGGTCGCGCGAGCGCGCAACTTGGCCTTCCTCGCGCGCTTTTTTCAGCTTGCGCTGGGAGGCTGGTAGCTTCTTGTCCTGGGATGATTCGGCGGCCATGTCGGGTGTTTGCAGCCCCACCACACAACCCCGAAACGACAACGGGGCTCCTGTGAGGAAGCCCCGTCATGTTGCCCGCCAGTGGCCCGGACTTGAGCCCGATAAGCGGTGCTTTCCTAGCCGACTTCGCAGGTGCTGACTAGAAGCCCAGGCTCGCCAGCAGGTCGTCAACCTCGCCCTGGTCGGTGACCACATCGGTGCGGCCTTCGGCGTTCACCACGGGCCCGTTGAGCACGTTGGGGTCCACCTTCTCGCGCTTGTCCAGCGGCACCACCTGCACCAGCAGCTTGACCAGGCTGTCTTCCAGGTCGTTGGCCAGGGTCACCACCTTGGCCACCACCTGGCCGGTGAGGTCGTGGAAGTCCTGGGCCATCATGATGTCGGTCAGGTGGCTGTCGATGCTGGCCGTGCGCGCTTCAACTTCCTGCACGAAGTTCATCACCGCGCCCGTGGCCACGGCCTTGACCGGGTCGGCAACGATGGCCCGGGCCATCTCGCGCGTGGCGGCCGAAATGGCGGCGTGTTCGATCTTCGCCTGGTCCACCGTGTTCAACACCTTGTTGGCCGCTTCGGCAGTCTTGGTGGCGATGTAGCTCAGGCGGCTGCGCGCGTCAGGCAGGCCCTCGGTGGCGATCTGCAGCTTGGGCATGACACCCAGTTGCTGCATGGTGTCGTGCAGCAGGCGCGTGATCGTGCCGATCTGTTGGTAGACCTCCTCGGAAACCGCCAACGGGTCGGCGGGCTTCAGGTCTGCAGCGGTGTCCATCCTCATGGTGGGCTCTCCCTTGTTCCTGTTGTTCAGGCCGGCGTGGCGATCTTCTGCAGGATCTTCTGCACCTTTTCTTCCAACGTAGCCTTGGTGAAGGGCTTGACGATGTAGCCCGCTGCGCCGCTTTGCGCGGCCATCACGATGTCTTCCTTGCGCGCTTCGGCCGTCACCATCAGCACGGGCAGGTGCTTCAAGCCGTCGACGGCCTTGACCGCCTTCAGCAAGTCGAATCCGTTCATGTTGGGCATGTTGATGTCCGACACCACGAAGTCGTACTTGCTCGCCTTGAGCATCGCCAGCGCCACGGCGCCGTCTTCGGCCTCGTCGGCGTTGTTGCAGCCCATTTCCTTCAACAGGCCACGCACGATGCGGCGCATGGTGGAGAAGTCGTCAACGATGAGGAACTTCAGGTCGGTGGTGTTCATGGACGGTGGCCTCGTGCTTGGCTCTTGGGATGTGCGGTGGAAACGCTGGAGGGAAACATGCGGGCAAGGAACTGCCCCTTTTATCGGTGGGCACCTGCCGTACTTGAGGCGGACGCGGCACCTTCTGGAGCGGCACCAGCTTCGGAAACCGGCGGGGCCTGGGTGCGGAACACACGGTCTTCGGCCTCACGCGTCATCACCACGATGCTGATGCGCCGATTGGCCGGGGCTGCGGGGTCCTTGCGGTCAAACGGGTTGCTGGCCGCCAGGCCCTGGATGCGCAACACCTGGTCGTCCGACAGCCCGCCGGAGATCAGTTCGCGACGCGACGCGTTGGCGCGGTCTGCGCTGAGCTCCCAGTTGCTGTAGCCGCGTTCACCACCGGGGAACGGCATGGCGTCGGTGTGGCCCTCCAGGGTCAGCCGGTTGGGCACCTCGGCCAGCAGCTTGCCCACGGCGCGCAGCAGGTCCCGCATGTAGGGCTGCACGGCCGGGCTGCCACTGGCGAACATGGGCCGCGCGTCGGCGTCCAGGATCTGAATGCGCAAGCCGTCGCTGGTCATCTCCAGCAGCAGCTGGTTGGCCATCTTCTTGAACTCCGGATTGCCGTCCAGAGATCCTTGAATTTTCTTCTGCAGATCTGCCAGGCGCGCCACTTCAGCGCGGATCTGCTCGGCCTTCAACTGGTGCAGGTTGACGGTGTCGCGCTTGGCCTCGATGTCACCGCGCTTGACCTGGCCCGTGGTTCGGGTGAGGTCCTGCCCACCACCCCGGACCACGTGCGACGCGTCGCCCGCGCCAGAGCCACTGGCCAGCAGCGACAGTTTCAGCGGGCTGGCAAAGTAGTCGGCGATGCCCTTCTTGTCGCCCTCGGTCGTGCTGCCCAGCAGCCACATCAGCAGGAAGAAGGCCATCATGGCCGTCACGAAGTCGGCGTAGGCAATCTTCCAGGCGCCGCCATGAACGGCATGACCGCCCTTCTTGATGCGCTTGATGATGATGGGCTGGAGTTTCTTCGCGTCGCCGGCCATCACGGACCCCCAGGCTTGTCGCTTCGCGCCTTCGCCACCCCCCAAGGGGGCTCATGCGACGGCCCGGCAGAGCCGGTTCCGAGCATGCCCTTGGTCGCGGGCTGCGGCAGCAGCGCGAAAGGCAATTGCAGCTGGCGGCTGAAGGTCGCGCTGCTACGGGCCGTCAGCACGCTCATTTTTTGCCCTTCACGTGGCTTTCCAGCTCACCGAAGGTCGGGCGGTCGCCGCTGTACAGCACCTTGCGACCGAATTCGATGGCGACCTGCGGCGCGTAGCCCTGCATGCTGGCCAGCAGCGTGGTCTTGATGCACTGCAGTTCCTTGCCGGCGTCCTCGACCTTCTGCTCAAGCAGGCCGCCCAGCGGCTCAACAAAGCCGTAGGCCAGCAAGATGCCCAGGAACGTGCCGACCAGC
>JANOAM010000917.1:0-1593 GCA_031411215.1 Betaproteobacteria bacterium | reverse complement strand
GCTGGCAACTGACCCTGGACGTGGCACAAGGCCACAAGACCGGCTTCTACCTGGACCAGCGCGACAACCGCGCGCTGCTGGCCGCCTACGTGCGCCGCTACGGCCTGCTGGACGTGCTGAACTGCTACTGCTACACGGGCGGCTTCAGCGTGGCCGCATTGGCCGGTGGTGCGGCGCGTGTCACCAGCGTCGATTCGTCCGCGCCGACCTTGGCGCGTGTGCAGGCCCACGTGCGCCTGAACGGCTTTGACGAAGCCCGCAGCAGCTGCCATGACGACGACGTGGTGCACTTCCTGAAGACCGCGCTGTACGAGAAGCGCCACTTCGACTGCATCGTGCTGGACCCACCCAAGTTCGCACCCACGGCCGCCCATGCGGAACGTGCCGCGCGTGCCTACAAACACATCAACCTGCTGGCCTTCAGGCTGCTGGCGCCGGGTGGCCTGCTGCTTACCTTCAGCTGCAGCGGCGGTGTCAATGCCGACCTGTTCCACAAGATCGTGGCCGGCGCCGCGCTGGACGCAGACGTGGACGGCGCCATCCTGCAGCGCCTGGAAGGCGCCTGTGACCACCCGACGACCATGGTGTTCCCCGAGGGCGAGTACCTCAAGGGCTTGGCGATCCTGCGCGCCTGAGGTCACCCCCTGAACCGGGGGTCTTTGTCACGGCGCCGTGAACTCTGGGTGAAAGCTGCGGGACGCGCGCTTTCTAGCATGCCTGAACTACCCACCAGGAGATGCGCATGCCCCGTTCGACCCGCCCCCATTTCACCCGCCTGGCGCTTGCCGCCGCGGGCCTGTTGCTCAGCCTGCAGGCGGCGCAAGCGGCTGTTGTCAGCCTGCGCGTCACGGTTCAAAACATGGCCCCGGCCAACGGCGTGGCCTTTGCGCCGCTGCACGTCGGTTTTGGCCAGGGCGTGTTTGATGCCTTCAATGCCGGTTCTGCGGCCGGTGCGGCCACCGTCTCCGTCGCGGAAGGCGGCAGCGGGTCGGCCTGGCAACCGGCGTTTGCAGCCGCCGAGCCCAACGCCACGCGCGGCACCATCGGCGGCCTGTTGCTGTCCGGCGCCACGGCCACGATGGACTTCAGCGTCAACACCGGTTTGAACCAGTTCTTCACCTTCGCGGCCATGGTGGTGCCCAGCAACGACCACTTCATCGGCAACGACCTGCCCACCGAGTACCACCTGTTTGACGCGGCGGGCAACCTGCTCATCAACCAGATCGACCAGGACGCCAGCGACATCTGGGACGCAGGCTCCGAGCTCACCGACCCCTTGGCCGCCGCGTTCGTGGGCACCAACAGCCTGCGCACCGCGCAGAACGGTGTGGTGTCGTTCAACTTCTCCGAGCTGTCGGCCTACGACGGGCTGACCACCGGTGCCGGCTATGTCTTCACCAACAACCTGCGCGCCAACACACCCATCTACCGCATCGGGTTTGAAGTGTTGAACGTGCCCGAGCCCACGTCCGCGGCCTTGGCGCTGGTGGGTCTGGCCGTGGTGGGCGGCATGGCGCGCGCCAAGCGCCGCGCCTGACGCGAAGCCCGACAAAGGTGGTGCAGGCCGCTGTGCAGGCCAATGCGCAGGCCAGT
>JANOAM010000916.1:0-3626 GCA_031411215.1 Betaproteobacteria bacterium | reverse complement strand
CAACTGGCCGGCGATGCCGGTGACCTGCAGCACACGGCCGTCCTGGCGCAGCGTGCAGCCCAGCTGTTCCAGCGCCTTCAGCATGACGCGTGTGTCGTCACTGTCCAGCAGGTCGTGCACGGCGGTCGTGCCGCTGGCCAGACCAGCCAGCAGCAGCACGCGGTTGGAGATGCTCTTGGAGCCCGGCAGCCGCACGGTGCCGGAGGCGCCGTTCAACGGCGGCAGATCGAGAAAGGGGATGTCGTACATGCGGTGCCGCTGCCAGCCTTGTCAGCCGGTGCGGTGGGGGACGGGTGGGTCAGCCGGGGTATCGCCTATCAGCTCTTCGTCGGTGGGCCGCCGTTGCGCGCGCCCATCTGCCAGCTGGCGCGGCCTTCGGCCGGGCTGCGGATCAGGCCTTCCAGCGCGTCGGCGTTGCCTTCGCGCATGACGTGCTCCAGCGCGTCGAGTGCCTGACGGAAACGCTGGCTCTGTTTCAACACTTCTTCGCGGTTGGCCACCAGGATGTCGCGCCAGGTCTCGGGGCTGCTGGCCGCAATGCGCGTGAAGTCGCGAAAGCCAGGGCCGGCCAGCGACAGGAAGTCCTTGCCCGCAGGTTGGTTGACGACGCTGCTGAAGTAGGCAAAGGCCAGCAGGTGGGGCAGGTGGCTCACGGCGGCGAAGGCAGCGTCGTGGTTCTCGGGTGTCATGCGCAGCACTTGGGCGCCAATGGCCGACCACACGTCGGTGGCCTTCTGCACCAGCTCCGGCGTGGTCTGCGCCAGCGGCGTGATGATGACCTGGCGGCCGGCATACAGCGTCGCATCCGCGTTCTGGATGCCGCTGACTTCCTTGCCGGCGATGGGATGGGCCGGCACAAAGGACGGCAGCTTGTCGCGCAGCACACGCCGTGCGGCGTCCACCACGTCGCGCTTGGTGCTGCCCACGTCCATGAACAGCACGCCAGGCTCCATCAGGTGGCGTATGGCCTTGAGGGTGTTCTCCGTGGCCGCCACGGGTACTGAAATGAGCACGATGTCCGACCCGGACACCGCCAGCAGCGCGGATTCCGCGGCCACGTCGATGATGCCCAGCTTCTTGGCGCGTTCGGTCGTGGACGGCGACTTGCTGTAGCCCACCACACGCTTGACCAGACCCGCACGCTTGAGCGCCAGCGCGAAGCTGCCGCCCATCAAGCCACATCCGATGACACCAAGCTGAGTAAACATGTCTGACGTGCGACTCTAGTGCACGTCGATGGGATAGGTACCCAGGACCTTGAAGAAGGCACAAACGCTTCGCAGTTCCTTCAGCGCGACGCCCACCTTGGACTCGTCGGGGTGGCCTTCGATGTCGATGTAGAAGTAGTACTCCCACTGGCCCGAGCGCGCCGGGCGCGATTCAAAGCGGGTCATGGACACGCCGTGCGTCTTCAAGGGCACCAGCATGTCGTGCACAGCGCCGGGCCGGTTGGTCACCGACACCACCAGGCTGGTGCAATCGTGGCCGGACGGCTTGGGCGCCGGGTGGCGCTGCGGGTGCGTGACGATGGCAAAGCGGGTGCGGTTGTGGGCGTCGTCCTGGATGGCTGGGGACACCACGTGCAGGCCGAATTCACCACCGGCGCGGGTGCTGGCAATGGCGGCCACGCCAGCGTCCAGCGAGGCCAGACGCGCGCCTTCTGCATTGCTGGACACGGGGCGACGTTCCGCATGCGGCAGGTGCGCCGACAGCCAGCTGTTGCACTGGGCCAGCGCCTGCGGGTGCGCCAGCACGGCGGTGATGCCTTCCAGCGAGTCCTGCTTGCGCAGCAAGTTGTGGCGCACGAACAGGCTGGTCTCGCCGATGATGAAGAGGGGTGTGTGCAGGAAGAGGTCCAGCGACCGCGTCACCACGCCCTCGCTGCTGTTTTCAACGGGTACCACGCCAAAATCGGCCGCGCCGGTGGCTGTGACGTGGAAGACTTCGTCGAAGTTGGCACAGGGCACACGCAGGATGCTGCTGCCGAAGTAGCCCAGCGCCGCTTCTTCGCTGAAAGTGCCCGCCGGTCCCAGGTAGGCCACGCGTGTCGGCGTTTCCAGGGCGCGGCTGGCGGACATGATTTCGCGCCAGATGGGCGCCACGCAGTCCTTGGGCAACGGCCCGGGGTTGATGCCCTTTAGGCCATCGATCACCTGGGCTTCGCGTTCTGGCCGGAAGACGACGGAACCTTCACCCTTCTTCAGCTCGCCGACTTCCAGAGCCAGGCCCATGCGCTGGTTCAGCAGCACCAGCAGCTCGCGGTCGAGCGCGTCTATCTTCTCGCGCAGCGCGAGCAGAGCCGGGTTGACGGGCGCGGGCGGGCTCATGTCGTGAAGCGGCCCTTGGTCACTTCTTGGCGCCGGACGCGGCCGCAGCGGGCGGCTGCATGCCCAGGCGCTTGGCGGTGGCGTCGTTCAAAGCCTTGAGCTTGGGTTCGATCACGCCACGCGAATCCGCCACGGTCCTGTCGCGCAGCGCGTTCTGCAGTTCGCCCAGCGACTGTTGGAAGCGCTTGAGAACCGGGGACTCCAGCACGGCCACGATCTGCTTCAGCTCTTCTTCCGTGAAGCGTTCGTCCAGCGCGGGGCTGAGCACCGCAGGCGAGGCTTTCAGCGCACGGTCGCGCACGATGGGTGTGGCGTCCTCGACGTACTTGCGCACGTCAGCTTCGATGTCCTTGCCCACCGCTTCGCGGCGCTCCGCCGGCAGGCGCTGCAGCGCCTGCCCCGCACCCTGCATCAACAGCATGGCGGGTTGTTCCACCAGCACCCGCGCCAGATTCTCGACGCCAGGCTGTTGCAGCGCAACGATGCGCGCGATGAGTTCTTTTTTGCCCGTGGGCGCTGACGCTTGCGCCTGGGCCGAGCCCGCGAAAGACGCTGCCGTGGCGATGAGTGCAACGGTCAGCAGGGGTTTGATCATCACGTTCCTTCGGGGGCGGCCTCGGTCGCCGGGGGTTCTTCGGAATCGCCTTGGGCATCGTTTTCCACGATGCGTTGCAGGCCTGAAAGCTTGGAGCCGTCGTCCAGGGCGATCAAGGTCACACCCTGTGTGGCGCGGCCCAGTTCGCGGATCTCTGACACGCGGGTGCGCACCAGCACGCCCTTGTCGGTGATCAGCATGATCTCGTCGGCCGGCCGCACCAGCGTGGCTGCCACGACCCTGCCGTTGCGCTCGCTTTGCTGGATGGCGATCATGCCCTTCGTGCCGCGGCCGTGGCGCGTGTACTCGACGATGCTGGTGCGTTTGCCAAAGCCGTTTTCGGTGGCGGTCAGCACACTCTGCGTCTCGTCTTCGGCTACCAGCATGGCGATCAGGCGCTGGCCATCTTCCAGCGCCATGCCACGCACACCGCGTGCGGTGCGGCTGAGCGGCCGCACCTCGTCTTCGGCAAAGCGCACGGCCTTGCCGCCGTCGCTGAACAGCATCACGTCATGCTGGCCGTCGGTCAGCGCAGCGCCGATCAGGTGGTCGCCTTCGTCCAGGTCCACGGCAATGATGCCGGCCTTGCGCGGGTTGCTGAATTCGTCCAGCGTCGTCTTCTTCACCGTGCCCAGGGCGGTGGACATGAAGATGTAGTGGTCGGCCGGGAAGCTGCGGAATTCACCCGTCAGGGGCAGCACCAC
>JANOAM010000915.1:0-1756 GCA_031411215.1 Betaproteobacteria bacterium | reverse complement strand
GGCGCAGGTCCAGCGCTTGCAGCGCGCGGGCCAGCGCCTGGGCGTCCGTGGCCGCACCATCGGGCAGGCGCAGCGCCTGCGCGACGGCGGACACCAGCCCGGCGGGGTCCTGCAGTTCGTCCAGCCGCACCAGCCAGGCACCGTCGGCAGGGGCCGCCAGGGCCGCCACGGCCAGGGCCAGCCGTGTCTTGCCGACACCGCCCAGGCCCGTCACGGTGACCAGCCGGTGCGTTTGCAGCAGGGCCAGCAGGTGGGCGGCTTCGGCCTGCCGGCCGAGCAATGGTGGGCCTGAGGTGGGCAGGTTCCCCGGGGTCACCGCGGCGGCTTGGTTTGAAGGCGACGCGGCCGTGGTCACAGGCCGCACCTGCGCCACGAAGCGGTAGCCCAGCCGGGGCACGGTTTCAATGTAGCGCGGCGCCTTGGCGTCGTCGCCCAGGGCGGTCCGCAAGGTGTTGACGGCCACCTTGAGCACGGACTCCGTCACATGGCGGTGGCCCCACACCGCGTCGAGCACCTCGTCCTTGCTCCACAGGCGTTGTGGGTTCGCGGCCAGCAAGGCCAGCACTGCCATGGGGCGGCCCGTCAGCGCCACGGGGCGGCCGTCCTGGCGCAGCGAGCCTTGCGCGGCCTCCAGCACAAACGGACCAAAGGCCAAGGCGGTGGGGGCTGCGGAGGGGGGCACTGTCACCGGGCGGCATTCTGCCAGTCGCACCAGGGCTGTCGCGCCTGGATCCGTGCCGCACTTGAATGCGACTTGACCGAGATTTGACAGCGCCTTGACCCATGTCTAACCGCCGTTTGACGACTTCCCGGCCGCCGCCGCAGAGACTGCGTTCCATGCCGAGACGGGTTCCTGGCGCCACAGCAAACACCTACACGCCGCACACACCATGCAAGCCACTTACGCCCTGAGTCCCGTTCCCGGCACCGTGACAGTCCCACCAGCCCCACGTCCCATGCGCTGCCCGGTGCGCCAGCAGTTGCTGCCCTCGCTGGCCGTGCTGCTGGCGTCGCTGCTGCTGTGGGCCCTGGTCTACACCGCGCCCGCCACGGCGGCACGCCGCACCGATGCGCTGACCGCCGTGCAGCCTGGGTCCGTCGATGTGCTGTCCGTGGCCACCGGCCCGGTGCGGTGACGTCTGTGACCGCACAAACCCTGATCAAACCAAACGCGGCATGGGCCAGACCGGCCGCGTCCTTGGCCCGCCACACCACGCACCTTCCGACCCACCCAACCCGACACCCCATCGCCATGAACCCAGCCCAGATCGACCTCATCCGCAGCAGCTTCGTCCTGGTCCAACCCATTGCCGCGCAAGCCGCCGCCATGTTCTACGACCGCCTGTTCGAACGCGACCCCAGCATTGCCCCGCTGTTCCGCAGCAACATGGCGCAGCAGGGCGAGCGCCTGATGACCATGATCGGCGGCGCCGTGCAGTTGCTGGACAAGCCCGACACGCTGGAGAGGGTGCTGACCGACCTGGGCCGCCGCCACGTGGTCTACGGCGTGCGCGACGAACACTACCCCGCCGTGGGCGGCGCGCTGCTGGACACGCTGGCCGTCGGCCTGGGCCCCGCCTTCACGCCCGCCCACCGCGCGGCCTGGGCAGCGATGTACCAGCGCATCAGCGATGTCATGCAGGCGGCTGCCGCGCAAGTGCCGATGGGTGCACACGCAGCCTGATCCAGGTGACGCCAGACCCAGGGTAGATTGGCGTCCCCATGGACGCCTCTTCCCTGCCCGCCGAGATCTCGG
>JANOAM010000914.1:0-1754 GCA_031411215.1 Betaproteobacteria bacterium | reverse complement strand
GCGCTTCTGGGGCACGCTGACGCTGGGCGCGCATGCCAACGGGTATGTGGCGGACCTACAAGGCCGGCCCACGCACCTGTGGGTTGCGCAGCGTTCGCTCAGCAAGGCGACCGACCCCGGCATGCGCGACAACCTGGTCGGCGGTGGTGTGCCCATGGGCCAGACGCCGCTTGAGACGCTGGTGCGCGAAGGCTGGGAAGAGGCCGGCCTCACGACCGCGCAAATGGCCGTTGCCCGCAAGGGACATGTGCTGCGCCTGCACCGCGATATCCCTGAAGGCCTGCAGATCGAAGATCTGCACATCTTCGATCTGGTCCTGCCCCCAGGCCTGCTGCCGCAGAACCAGGACGGTGAGGTCGCCGGCTTCGCATTGATGCCCGTGGCCGACGCTCTGGCCCTTGCGGCCAGCGGCGCGATGACCGTGGATGCCGAACTGGTGACGCTGGACTTTGCGCTGCGCCACGGCCTGCTGCCGCCAGACGAAGCCGACGCCCCGGCCACTGCGCTGCAGGCCCTGCTGATCTGAACAAGTCCGCCGGCGGCACGTCGGCTCGCCAAACCGGCATAGTCCAGCCTGCCATGCCGACCCTCGTGCACCACCGCTACACCCTGCCCGCCATCGCCCTTCACTGGCTGCTGGCGCTGGCCCTCATCGCCAGCTTCAGCGTCGGCGCCTACATGGCTGACCTGCCGCTGAGCCCGACGCGGTTGAAGCTGTACAACTGGCACAAATGGGCCGGCATCTGCATCCTGATCTTGAGTGCGCTGCGCCTGCTGTGGCGCCTGCGGCAACAGCCGCCCGCCGACCTGCCCATGCCGGCCTGGCAGGCGCGTGTGGCGCATGTGACCCACGTGCTGTTCTACCTGCTGTTTTTCGCCGTGCCTCTGGTGGGCTGGGCCTACAGCTCGGCAGCGGGCTTCCCGGTCGTGCTGTTTGGCGTGCTGCCGCTGCCGGACTTCGTCTCGCCCAACCGCGACCTGGCCGAGGCCATCAAGCCGCTGCACGGCACCCTGGCCTGGGCCCTGGCCGCGCTGGTGCTGTTGCATGTGCTTGCGGCGTGCAAGCACCAGTTCGTGGACAAGGACGGGCTGCTGGCCCGCATGTGGCCCGGCCGCTGAAACGACTCACCCTGGATTCATCACCATGAGCCTGCGCATCCTCTTTGCCTCGACCCTGACCCTGACCGTGGTTCTGGGCGGTGCCGTGCTGCAACCCGCACAGGCTCAGCCCAAGCCAGCCACTTTGGTGGCCACCGGCAGCGAGATCGCGTTCACCACCAAACAGATGGGCGTGCCCGTGGAAGGCAAGTTCGGCAGGTTCACCGCGCAGATCACACTGGACCCCAGGAAACCCGAGACCGGCAGCGTGGCCTTCAACATCGACACCGGCAGCGCTCGCTTCGGCAGTGCCGAGCTGGACGCCGAAGTGCCCAAGGCCACGTGGCTGAACGTGCCCAAGTTCCCGCAGGCCACCTTCACCAGCACGACCGTGAAAGGAGCGGGTCCGGGCAAGTTTGAAGTCAGCGGCAAGCTCAGCATCAAGGGTGCCAGCAAGGACGTCACGGTGCCCGTGCAGCTGACGCAGACGGCGACGAACAGCACGGCCACCGGCGCGTTCACGATCAAGCGCCTGGACTTCCAGGTGGGTGACGGCGACTGGGCCGATACGTCCCTGCTGGCCAACGACATCCAGGTGCGCTTCAAGCTGCAGCTGACCGGCCTGGCGCCGCTCTGATGCCATGAAGGTCTTCCTC
>JANOAM010000913.1:0-2213 GCA_031411215.1 Betaproteobacteria bacterium | reverse complement strand
AGGGCATCTGGTCCGGGCGGATCATGTTGCGGCGGCGCAGCTCCGCGCCGTCCAGGCCCATCTCGCGTGCCGCCGCGTCCATCAGCCTTTCGATGATGTAGATGGCCTCGGGCCGGCCCGCGCCGCGGTAGGCGCCGGTGGGCACGTTGTTCGTCAGCGCCGCGGTCATCTTCAGATGGATCAGCGGGATGTCGTAGACGCTGGTGCTGACCCAGGGGCCGATCAGCAGCGGGATGATGATGGACGTGTTGGTGGGGTAGGCGCCCACGCCGGCAAAGGTGCGCACACGCAGCGCCATCACCTTGCCTCCGGCGTCCAGCGCCAGTTCGGCGTCAGCCACCTGGCCGCGGCCGTGCACGGCGGAGGTGAAGTCCTCCACCCGGTCCGCTTGCCACTTCACCGGCCGGCCCAGCTGCAGCGCGGCATAGCCCAGCACGATGTCCTCGGTGTAGACACCGGCCTTCATGCCGAAGCCACCGCCGACATCGCCCACCACCACACGCACGTTGTCCATGGTTCGGCCGGGAATGGCTTCGGCCAGGCTGCCACGCACCGCCGTGGGCATCTGGCTGCTCAGGCGCAGCGTGAGGCGGTCACCGTCCATCCAGGCCAGCACGCTGCGCGGCTCCATGGTCACCGGCGCCACGCGCTGGTTGACGATGTGCAGCTTGATGCGGTGCGCAGCGGCGGCAAAGGCCGCCTCCGTGGCGGCGGCGTCGCCATGCTGCGCCTCGGCCACCAGGTTGTCCGGCACTTCGGCCCAGACGGCGGGCGCACCGGGCGCCACCGCCTGTTCAATGCCGGCCACGGCGGGCAGGTCTTCATAGTCCACCCACACCGCCGCGGCGCCGGCACGCGCGGCTTCGTGTGAATCAGCCACCACGGCCACCACGGCTTCGCCGACAAAACGCACGGCCTCATGGGCCAGGGCCTGCCGCGGCGGCGTGGACAGCGGGCCTCCGCCCGGGCGCTTGAAGGGCAACGCCACCGGGGTGGTCTTCAGGCCTGCGGCCGCCAGGTCCGCACCGGTCAGCACCAGCAGCACACCCGGTGTGGCGCGGGCAGCGTCGGTGTCTATGGACAGGATGCGTGCATGGGCGCGGTCGGCGCGCAGGAAGGCCAGAAAGGTCTGGCCGGGCATCGTCACGTCGTCCGTGAACTGGCCTTCGCCACGCACCAGCGTCGCGTCTTCGATGCGGCGCACGACGGCGCCGCTGCCGAAGCGCGCGACTTCAGATGCGGCGCTCACTTCGCACCTCCGTTCATCGCAGCGGCGGCATGTTTCACCGCGTCCACGATGTGCACATAGCCCGTGCAGCGGCAGAGGTTGCCCTCCAGCGCTTCTTCGATCTCGGTGTCGGTCGGCCTTGTGTTCTTCTGCAGCAGGCAGGTGGCCGCCATCATCATGCCGGGCGTGCAGAAGCCGCACTGCAGGCCATGGCAGGCGCTGAAGGCTTCCTGCACCGGGTGCAAGCTGCCGTCGGCGACCCCTGGCAAGCTCGTGAGCCCTTCCACCGTGGTGACGCTGCGGCCGGCGGCCTGCACGGCCAGCACGCTGCAGCTCTTCACCGATTGCCCGTCCAGCAGCACGGTGCAGCAGCCGCACTGCGTGGTGTCGCATCCCTGGTGCGTGCCGGTGAGGCCCAGCGGGCCGCGCAGCAGGTCAATCAGCAGGGTGGCCGGTTCGGCCTGGGTGCTGACGGCGCGGCCGTTCAGCGTGAAATTCAAAGCGCGGTTCAAAGCGGTCATGGGCTCGTGGTCTCTCTTCAGTAAGCGCAGCTGCGAAAGCCGCAGAACATCGAATCACTGGCCGCCGCGGCAAAGCGGCGGGCCTTGGGGTGGCGCCAGCGGGCCCGGGTGGCGAAAGACGCGCCACGCAGCACCGCCGTGGCGGTGCCGGGCCAGTGGTCCAGGGCGCCCGGCATGGCTTCACCACCACCGGGCCAGGGCCTTGAACGCCCGGCCGCCCATTCAAACACATCGCCCCAGACAAAGCCCCGCGAAGTGGCACTGGCGGCGGCCAGCTCCCATTCGGGTTCAGTGGGCAGGCGGCGGCCGGCCCAGCGGCACCAGGCTTCAGCCTCATGCAGGGCCACGTGCATCACCGGTTGGCCAGCGGCGGCGCGCTGCATGCCGCCGCCCCGTTCCAGCAGCACGGCGCCACGCAGCTGTTCGACGTGGGCCGGCGCGCGGCGGCCTTCGGCACGCACCCA
>JANOAM010000912.1:0-7374 GCA_031411215.1 Betaproteobacteria bacterium | reverse complement strand
GGCCGTGCCCTGGCCCAGCTTGAACAGCAGGTCGGCGTCGCCGTTCTTCAGCGTCAGCACCACGGTGCTGGTGTCGGGTGTGTCGATGCGCTCGATGTTGGCGAAGGTGGCCTTGTCCTTGTTGATGCTGTCCTTGGCCACGGCGCGTTCAAAGCTGAACTTCACCGCGGCTGCGTCGCAGGCTTCGCCGTTGCTGAACTTGAGACCCGGCCGCAGCTTGAAGGTCCACACCTTCAGGTCGTCGCTGGTCTTCCAGCTGTCGGCCAAGAGCGGCGTGGTGCGGCTGTCGCTGTTGACCTTGGTCAGCGTCTCAAAAACGTTGTAGAGCACCACCTCGGCGATTGCACTGGCCGCACCCGCGGTGGGGTCCAGGCCCGGCGCGGGTTCCAGCGTCATGCCGATGACGACGCTGTCCTTGCGGGCCTGCGCATGGGCGCTGCCGGCCAGGCCGGTCATGCCCACGGCGCAGGCCGCGGCCAGCAGAGTGGCCGCGAAAGCGCGGCGCTTGAAGGACAGGGTGGATCTCATCGTCACTCCTCTTGGTCTGACCGGATGGTCTGTGGTGTCGGCAGTGTCAGCGGGGTGAACCCAGCACCATGGCACGGTACCAGCCATAGGTGTCACCGGCGGCGTGGGCCGCACCGACACCCACTTCGCGGAACTGCGCGCCCATCATGTTGCTGCAGTGGCCGGGGCTCTTCATCCAGCCGTCCAGGCCGTCGGGCACGGTCTTGTAGCCGGCCGACACGTTTTCGCCCAGGGCGCCCCAGTTGTAGGCCACACGGGCGACCCGGTCGCTCATGCTGGACCCATCACCGCCGCTGTGCGACATGACACGCCGCGCCGCCATGTCACGCGCGTGGGCGGCGGCAGCCTGTTCCAGCTTGGCGTTCCAGGCCACGGGCGGTGCGGGCTCAAAAACCTTCGCGCCGCAGGTGGCTCCTGCGGCGCGGAAGGCGTTGATCCTGCGCAAGGTGTCCTGCACCTCGGGGCTCAGTGGGGCTGCTGGGATGGGCGGCGGTTCGACATAGCCGCCTTTGGGCTTGGCGGCGGCCATGCGCTCAGCGGGCCAGGTCACCTGTTCCTGGGCCAGCAGAGGCCCGGCGGTCCAGGCAAGAAGGGCGGCCAGCAGGCCAAGCATGCGTAGCGGCATGCCCGCATGGTAGCGGGGGCGCCGGTTCAGCGTGCCGTGCCCAGGGTCATCGTCCAGTAGGTACGGTAGGTGTTGCTGGCGCTGCCGTTGACGCAGACCAGCCCGACGTCGCGGAAGGTCGGATTCATCAGGTTGGCGCAGTGGCTGTCGCTGGCCATCCAGGCCGCGACCACAGCGGCCACCGTCGGCTGGCCGGCGGCGATGTTCTCGCCCCAGGCTGACCAGGTGTAGCCGGCGGCCGTCATGCGCTGGCCGCCACGCAGACCCGTGCTGCCCGCATGGCCGAAGAAGTTGCCATTGACCATGTCGTCGCTCTGCACCACACCGGCTTGTGTCAGCGTGTCGTTCCAATTGACGGCCGGTGCGGCGGCAAATGGGCCAAGGGCACCACAAGTGGCACCGCTGGCCCGTTGTGCGTTGATCAGCGCAAGCGCTTCAGCCTGGAAATTGGGCAGATCGCAGGTGGCGTGCGTGCTGGCGGATTGCGCCGAGGCAGAGCCAGCGGCATCGCCGGTGTCCGTCTCACCGCCGCCGCAGCCCGCCAGCGTGGCCAGCGCGAACGCTGCAGTCAGGAGAGTGAAGTTTTGAGCCATGGCCGCAGCATGCTGCGGGGCTGGGCTGACGTGAGTCGGCGGTGGCCACCACCGCATGTAGGACAACTGCGCAGGACAAGCGCGCAGGCGATGCGCTGATCAGCGGATCTTGCCCAGCAGGTCCTGCACGCCGCTCAGCAGCGTTTCCAGCTTCTCGTCGGTGGCCGCGTCAGTGCCCAACTGGGCCCGCAGTTCCTGTTGCATGAAGCACACCGTCATGCGCACGTAGGTGCTGTCCAGGGCCTTGCGCACGGCAGCCATCTGGGTGGCGATGTCCATGCATTCCTGGCCTTCCTCCAGCATGCGCTGGATGCCGCGCAACTGGCCTTCGGCACGTTTGAGGCGGTTCAGAAGGTCGGTGCGGCTGGCCGCATCGGTGAGCACGGACATATGACAAATCTCCCTGGCGGTGTTCGCTCGTGGGTTCATTGTCGCCCGCCGCGCTCCACCCCGCCAATGCTCGGAAATGCCCGGGAAGGGCCCAGGAGAGCGCCGCGGGTCGGCCAGACTCAGCCCGGCACACCCAGCTTGCGCAGCACCCAGCCTAGCGGGCAAATGTTGGTGAATGCAAATTGCAGCAGATTCAATCCCACGAATGCCGTGAAGGCCAGCCACCAGGAGCTGACGAACAGTGGGCTGCCCTGCACACCCAGCAGCAGGGACAAGAGGATGAAGCAGCCCGCGAAGGCGCGGATCATGCGTTCGACGGTCATGCGGTTCTGGTTCAGGTGGGTCATGTTCATGTGGGGGCTCCAATTTCCAGGCGGTGCCGGTTCACCGCGAAATAGAGGACCGGGATCACCACCAGCGTGAGCAGGGTGGAGACCAGGATGCCAAAGAGCAGCGAGATCGCCAGCCCGTTGAAGATGGGGTCGTCCAGGATGAAGACGGCGCCGGTCATGGCGGCCAGGCCGGTCAGCAGGATGGGTTGCGCACGGACGGCAGCGGCCTGCACCACGGCGCTGTCAAAGGCCACGCCGCGAGCAACTTGCAGATCGATGAAGTCCACCAGCAGGATGGAGTTGCGCACGATGATGCCGGCCAGGGCGATCATCCCGATCATGCTGGTGGCCGTGAAGGGCGCGTGCAGCAGCGCGTGCCCCGGCATCACGCCGATCAGCGTCAGCGGGATGGGCGCCATGATGACCAGCGGCGTGACGTAGCTTCTGAACTGCGCCACCACCAGCAGGTAGATCAGGACCAGGCCCACGCCGTAGGCCGCGCCCATGTCGCGGAAGGTCTCGTAGGTGATCTGCCATTCGCCGTCCCACTTGACGGCGTATTCGCGGTAGGGGTCGGCGGGCTGGCGGATCCAGTACTCGCCCAGTTCACCCGTGCCCGGCAGCGCCGCGGCCTGCACGGCGGCCCGCGCGGCGAACAGGCCGTAGAGCGGCGAGTCCGGCGTCTTCCCGCCGGCGCCCACGTCGCCATAGACGAGGCTCACGCCCTGCAGGTCCTTGGTGTAGAGCGGTTTGTCGATGACACCGCGCTCCACACGCACCAGTTCGCCCAGCGGCACCAGCGCGCCGCTGCCGGTGCTGGAAGGCCGCATGGGCAGCGCCAGGATGCTGTCCAGGCCCACCTGCGCCTCACGCGGCAGTTGCAGGCGCACGGGCACCGGCAGCTTGCTGATGCCGTCGTGCAGGTAGGCCGCGTCGCTGCCGCTGAGCGCAGCTTGCACGGTCTGCGCGATGGCAGCCACGGGCACGCCCAAGGTGTCGGCGCGTTGGCGGCGCACACGCAGGAAGGCGCGTGGCGCGTCGGCGGCCAGGCTGCTGTCGACGGCGGTGATGTCCGGCGTGGCCTGCAGCGCCGCGGCCACACGCGCGGCCAGGGCCTGGCGGCCGGCTTCGTCGGGGCCGTAGACCTCGGCCACCAGCGGGCTCAGCACGGGCGGGCCGGGCGGCACTTCCACCACTTTCAGCTTCGCGCCGTGCGCGGCTGCGATCTTCTCCAGCGCCGGGCGCAGGCGCTGCGCGATGGTGTGGCTCTGCTCGCTGCGCTGGTGCTTGTCGACCAGGTTGACCTGCAGTTCACCCTGTTCGGGGTCGGCACGCAGGAAGTACTGGCGCACCAGGCCGTTGAAGGTGATGGGGCTGGCGGTGCCTGCATAACCCTGGAGATGCTCAACCTCCGGCTGCTGCGCCAGGTGCGACTCCAGCGCGTGCAACGCGGCGGCGGTGTCTTCCAGCGGTGTACCGGCCGGCATGTCCACCACCAGCGCGAATTCGCTCTTGTTGTCGAAGGGCAGCATCTTCAGCACCACCCACTGGACCAGCGCCAGCCCAGCCGACAGCAGCAGCGCGGCCATGATGCCGGCCAGCAGCAGCCAGCGCTTCCTGGCGCTGGCCAGCAGCGGCGTCAGCAGCCAGGTGAACAAGCGCTGCAGCTTGCCGGGTGCGGCCTGTTCGTCGGCGGTGTCTGCGTGTGCATCACCGCCCGGGCCTTTCATCAGCTTCAACGCCAACCAGGGCGTGACGGTGAAGGCGATCAGCAGCGACAGCGCCATGCCCAGGCTGCTGTTGATGGGGATGGGGCTCATGTACGGGCCCATCAGTCCGCTGACAAAGGCCATGGGCAGCAACGCCGCGATGACGGTCAACGTGGCCAGGATGGTGGGGCCGCCGACTTCGTCCACCGCGGCCGGGATGATCTGCGCCAGCGGCTTGCCCGGCTCCAGCGCGCGGTGGCGGTGGATGTTCTCGACCACCACGATGGCGTCGTCCACCAGGATGCCGATGGAAAAGATCAGCGCAAAGAGGCTCACCCGGTTCAGCGTGAAGCCCCAGGCCCAGCTGGCGAAGAGCGTGGCGGTCAGCGTCAGGATGACTGCGGCGCCGACGATGACGGCCTCGCGTCGCCCCAGTGCAAAGCCCACCAGCAGGATCACCGAAGCGGTGGCAAAGGCCAGCTTCTGGATCAGCTTGCTGGCTTTGTCGGCGGCGGTGCTGCCGTAGTCACGCACCACGGTGGCGTGGATGCCGGCGGGGATCAGCGTGTTGTCCAGCGCGGCCAGGCGGTCGCGCACGGCGCGGGCCACGTCCACGGCGTTCTGGCCGGGTTTCTTGGTGACGGTGAGCGTCACGGCCGGGTGGCCGCTGTGTCCTGCGGATGACGATACGGATGCGGACGCGGCCATCGCCGCGCCGGGCGTGAACCAGACCTGCCGCGTCGGTTGTGCGGCGCCGTCGATCACGTCGGCCACTTCACGCAGGTAGACCGGCTTGCCCTGGTTCACCGCCACGACCAGGTCGCCCACGTCGTCGGCGTTGCGCAGCACATCGCCGGTCTCGACAGTCAAGGCGCGGGCGCGGGCGCTGTCGGTGTCGATCACGCCACCGGCCGGCAGCGCCTGGTTGGCCGCGGCCAGCGTCTGCTGCAGACGCAACAGGTCCACACCACGTTCGCGCAGGTGCTGCGGGTTCAGGTTGACCTGCACCACACGGCCCGGCGCGCCAATCGTCGCCACTTCGCGGGCGCCCGGCACACGCTTCAGTTCAGCTTCCACGGCATGTGCCACGCGGGCCAGATCTGCCGCGCTGGTGGTGTCTGCGGTGGCGTCATCGGCCCACAGCGCCACGGCCAGCACGGGCACGTCGTCAATGCCCTTGGGCTTGACGATGGGTGTCAGCGTGCCCAGGTTGCGCGGCAGCCAGTCCTGGTTGGCGTTGAGCACGTCGTACAGCCGCACCAGCGCTTCGCTGCGCGGCACGCCCACCTGGAACTGCACCGTCAGCACGGCCAGGCCCGGGCGCGACACGGACAGGGTGTGTTCGATGCCAGCCACCTGGCCCAGCACCTGCTCGGCGGGCCTGGCGACCAGGTTCTGCACGTCGGCACTGCTGGCCCCGGGGAAGGGGATCAGCACGTTGGCCATGGTGACGTTGATCTGCGGCTCTTCTTCGCGCGGCGTCACCAGCACGGCGAACAGGCCCAGCAGCAACGCCACCAGGGCCAGCAGCGGGGTCAGCGTGTGGGCCTGGAAGGTGGCGGCCAGGCGGCCGGCGATGCCGAGTCGGGGCGTGTCCATGTGCATCGGCGTTCTGTCAGCGGCCTTGCGGCACGGCGCCAGCCAGCCCTGCGCGCACCGGGTCGGCAGCGATGCGTTCGCCCGCCTTCAGGCCGGCCAGCACCGGCACGCTGGCGCCCTGCGGCACGCCCAGGCGCACCGCCTTCAGCACGAAGCGGCCGTCCTGCGCAGCGTAGACAGCAGTGAGTTCGCCGCGTTGCAGCACGCTGCTGTTGGGGATGCTCAAGCGGGCCTTCTGCGTGGCAGCGGGGGCCGTGCCACTGAAGGCCACCTGCACCGGCTGGCCGGGCAGCAGGCCGGTGGCACTGGCGGGCAGGTCGAAGCGCCATTCCACGGTCTGCGACAAGGGGTCGCTGCCCGGCGCTTCGGTGCGCTGGGCAGGTGTGACGCGGCGGCCGTCGGGCAGCACCAGTTCGGTTTGCGCGCCGCGCGCCGCCGTGCTGCGCGACGCAGGCAGCTGCACCACGGCGCGCAGGCGGCCGGGGGCGAAGATCGTGACCAGCGCGCGGCCGGGCGTGGCCATGTCGCCGACCTCGACTTGCGTGGCCAGCACCACGCCGTCGAATGGCGCCGTCACGGTCGCATATCCCTGCGACAGCAGTGCCTGGCTGCGGCCGGCCTGGGCCTGCTGCAGCGCGCCTTGCGCGACCTTCAGGCGGGCCATTGCGTCGTCCAGCGCGGCGGCGCTGACAAAACCCTGGGCGCGCAGGTCGCGTGTGCGCTGGGCCTGCTGTTCGGCCTGCACCAGCGCGGCCTGGGCTTGTGCGGTGGCGGCGACGCTGCCGGCCACGCCGGCCTGCTGTTCGCGGCTGTCGATGCGCGCCAGCACCTGGCCGGCCCTGACGCGGTCGCCCAGCTTCACCGCCAGGGCCAGCAGGCGGCCCTGGGTTTGCGCTGCCACGGTGGCCTGTTGCACGGCTTGCAGCGTGCCTTCGATCTCAAAGCCGCCGGTGCCGACGGCCGTGCTGACCACCACCGTGGGCACAGGGGCTGGTGCGGCGCGCCCGGACAGCGGCGCGGCCAGTGCGGCGCTGGCCGCAATCAGAATGAGAAATGGGGGGGAGCCAGATACCATGTGAGGTATCTTATCGCATACCTAATAGGGTATCAACTCCAGACCCGAAAAAGCCCCGGAGGCGGTGCGCCTGCGGGGCTTGGGCGGGTGAGCGCGCGTGCCTCAGAACGGGATGTCGTCGTCCATGTCGTCAAAGCCCGTGCTGCTCTTGGCTGCGGGCTTGGGCGCTGGCGCCTGGCGGGCCGGGGCGCTGCGCGCGGCGGGGGCCGGGGCGCTGCCACCACCCATGTCCATGTCGCCACCACCGCCGCCTTCACGGCCGCCCAGCAGTTGCATTTCGGTGGCCACGATGTCGGTTGCGTACTTCTCGACGCCGTCCTTGTCGGTGTACTTGCGCGTCTTCAGGCGGCCTTCCACGTACACGGGGCGGCCCTTCTTCAGATATTCACCGGCGATCTCGGCCATGCGGTCGAAGAAGGTGATGCGGTGCCATTCGGTTTCTTCCTGGCGCTCGCCGCTGGTCTTGTCTTTCCACTGGCGGCTGGTGGCCACCGTGATGTTGCAGATGGCGGCGCCGCTGGGC
>JANOAM010000911.1:0-4154 GCA_031411215.1 Betaproteobacteria bacterium | reverse complement strand
ACAAGAAGCCGGTCTACGCGGTGGTCGAAGAGATGTGCGCGTCCGGCGCCTACTACCTGGCGGTGGCGGCAGACGAGATCTACGTCGACAAGGCCAGCATCGTGGGCAGCATAGGCGTGCTGATGGACGGTTTCGGCTTTGTCGGCCTGATGGACAAGTTGGGCGTGGAGCGCCGCCTGCTGACCAGTGGCGAAAACAAGGGCATGCTGGACCCCTTCCAGCCAGCCAACCCCAAACACGTGGCCATGACCAAAGCCATGATCGGGCAGATCCACCAGCAGTTCATTGCGGTGGTGAAGGAAGGCCGCGGCGACCGCCTGAAGGAAACGCCGGACACTTTCTCGGGCCTGTACTGGAACGGCGAAGAAGCCGTGCGCCTGGGCCTGGCTGACGCCACCGGCAACCTGGACTTCGTCGCCCGCGAGGTGGTGAAAGCCGAAGAGATCATCGACTACACACCGCGCGACAACGTGGCCGAGCGCCTGGCCAAGCGCTTTGGCGCCAGCATGGGCGCCGGTGCGGTCAAGGCGCTGCGCCAGATGGCGCCGATGCGGTGAGTGCACCGTTCGGTGAACGCGTGGCCGTGGCCACGCAGCACCTGCTGCCCAAGCGGGCGTTGACGGCCTTCGCGGGCGCGGTGGCCAGCAGCCATGGTGGCGCCATGACGACAGCGCTGATCCGCGACTTCATCCAGCGCTACGGCGTCAACATGGCCGAGGCCGCCAACCCCGACCCCGCCGCCTACGCCAGCTTCAACGACTTCTTCACGCGGGAACTGAAGGCTGGTGCGCGCCCCTTGGCGCAGGCCGACCTGGTCTGCCCGGTGGACGGCGCCATCAGCCAGTTCGGTGCGATCGACGGTGAGCGCATCTTCCAGGCCAAGGGCCACGACTACACGGCCACTGCGCTGGTGGGTGGCGACACCGCCCTGGCCGCGCACTTCCACGGCGGCCACTTCGCCACGCTGTACCTGGCGCCCAAGGATTACCACCGCATCCACATGCCTTGCGCGGGTCGCTTGCTGCGCATGATCCATGTGCCGGGTGAGCTGTTCTCGGTGAACCCGGCCACGGCGCGTGGTGTGCCGGGCCTGTTCGCCCGCAACGAGCGGGTGGTGTGTGTCTTTGATGGCGAGCATGGCCCCTGGGTGCTGGTGCTGGTGGGTGCCACCATCGTGGGCAGCATGGCCACCGTCTGGCACGGCGTGGTCAACCCACCGCGGCCAGGCATGGTGCGTGAATGGGGCTACCTGGACCAGCGCATTGAACTGGCACAAGGGGCCGAGATGGGCCGATTCCTGCTGGGCAGCACCGTGGTGATGCTGTTCCCGGCAGGCCCGCTGACCTTCAATGCCGACTGGCAGCCCGGCCGCGCCCTGCGCATGGGTGAGGCCATGGCACGGCGCCGCACTTGAGCTTCAAGCCCCAGGTCGCCGCCGCGGGCTGGGCCCGGGTGTTGCTGTGGGTGGTGCCGCTGCTGTGGTCGTCCAACTACATCATCGCGCGCCTGGCCAAGGAGCTGATCGCGCCGCATGCGCTGGCCTTCGGCCGCTGGGCGCTGGCCGCGTTGATCCTGCTGCCGTGGATGGGCCGCGGCCTGTGGCGCAACCGGGCTGCCGTTCAAAGTGAGTGGAAGCAGCTGCTCGCCCTGGGCTTCTTTGGCATGTACATCTGCGGCGCCTGGGTCTACCAGGCCGGACGCACGACCAGTTCCACCAACATCGCACTTGTCTACGCGGTCACGCCCATGGCCATCGTCGCGGCCAGCGCGTGGACCTTGCATGAACGCATGAGCCGCTGGCAGTGGGCGGGTGTGGTGCTGGCGCTGCTGGGGCTGCTGTTGGTCATCGCCAAGGGCGACCCTGAGCGCCTGCTGGCCGTGCAGTTCGTGGCTGGGGACGCGTGGATCACCGCAGCCGCCGCCAGCTGGGTGGTGTATTCCGTGCTGCTCAAACGCTGGCCTTCGCAGCTGGGGCCCGGTGAGCGGCTGGTGGCCATCATCGGGGGCGGTTTGCTGGTGCTGGCACCCACCACGCTGGCCGAAGCGTTGTTGATGCCCAGACCACCGTTCACGGCCGCGTCCTTCGCGCTGGTGCTGATGGCCGCCGTGGTGCCGGGTGTGCTGTCTTACGGTGCCTATTCCTTCCTGCAGCGCGAACTGGGCGCGTCACGCACGGCCATGATGCTGTACCTGGCGCCCGTCTACGGCGCACTGCTGGCCTGGCTGCTGCTGGGCGAAATGCCCGGCTGGTACCACGCGGTGGGTGCGTCCATGATCCTGCCCAGTATCTGGCTGGCCAGCAGGCGCTGACGGCGCTCCCGGGACAAGTTGGCACGCGCCTTGCGCGTGAGTGCTGCAGCCGACCAACTGCACCCCCTTGAGGAACGTTTCATGAGCCGTCTTGAAGTCACCGAAAAGATCATCGCCACCAAGGTGGCCAAGGGCCTGAAGTGGGCCGACGTGGCCAAGAAGGTGGGCCAGAGCAAGGAGTGGGTCACGGCCGCCTGCCTGGGCCAGATGACGCTGGACAAGAAGCAGGCCGAAGTCGTCGGCAAGATCTTCGGCCTCAGCACCGAAGAGAAGCGGTGGCTGATGGTGGTGCCCTACAAGGGATCACTGCCAACCGCGGTGCCCACGGACCCGCTGATCTACCGCTTCTATGAACTGGTCAGTGTCTACGGCACGGCCTTCAAGGAGCTGATCCATGAAGAGTTCGGTGACGGCATCATGTCCGCCATCGACTTCAAGATGGACCTGCAGCGTTAGCCCGACCCCAAGGGCGACCGTGTGTCCATCGTGATGTCGGGCAAGTTCCTGACCTACAAGACCTACTGAGTCGGCCGATCAGCCAAACAGACCCGGTGCCCGCACTGGGTCTTCGTACTCGCTGTAGAAGCAGTTGGGGCAGACGGCGCGGTAGCTTTCGTTGCCACCTATGAAGATCTGCTCGCCTTCCTTGACGCGGCGGCCCTGTGTGTCCACACGCAGGTTCATGCTGGCCTTGCGCGCGCAGGCGCAGATGGTCTTCATCTCTTCCAGCGTGTCGGCCAGGGTCAGCAGCGCGGCAGCGCCGGGGAAGGCGTCACCGCGGAAATCGCTGCGCAGGCCGTAGCACAGCACCGGCACTCGGTGCTGGTGGGCAAGACGGTGCAGTTGCCGGACCTGGTCGACGGTGAGGAATTGCGCCTCGTCGATCAGCAGGCAGGCCACCGGACCGTTGCGCCCGGCCTGGCTGCCACCGTCTTCCAGCCAGATGGCGTCAAACACCGTGTCCGGGCCGAAGGTCTCGACCTGGCGCTTGAGGCCCAGCCGCGACGCGACCACGCCCAGACCCGTTCGGTTGTCCAACCCGGCGGTGAAGAGGCGCACCCGCATGCCGCGCTCTTCGTAGTTGTAGGCGGCCTGCAGCAGGGCGGTGGATTTGCCCGCGTTCATGGCCGCGTAGCGAAAGTAGAGTTTGCTCACGCGGCCATTCTGCCGCGGCGGCTTACAGCGGCGGAATGCGCAACGACTGACCCGGGTAAATCTTGTCAGGGTTGCTCAGCATGGGCTTGTTGGCCTCGAAGATCACCGGGTACTTGTTGGCGTCGCCGTAGTAGGCCTTGGCGATCTTGCTGAGGTTGTCGCCGCTCACCACCACGTGGTATTGCGCTTCGGGCGCGGGGTCGGTCACGGTCAGCATGTCGTTCACGGCAGCCACGCCGGCCACGTTGCCACAGCACAGCAGGATCTTTTCCTTGGTGCCCTGGTCGTCCACCTGGCCGGCCACGGTGACGGTGGATGTGGTGCCGTCAAAGCCCACGTCCAGGTTGCTGCCCGGCAAGCCCTGGGCGTTGATGTAGGTGACGATGGCGTCACCTGCGGCCTTGCTGAGCGCAGCCACGTTGTCGGCCGTAGGGGCCGCGGCCGCGGCGTCCTGCGCCGCCTTGGCGTCGCCCTTGCCGAACAGTTTTTCGCCAGCTTCTTTCATGAAAGACATCAGACCCATGGTGCTTCTCCTGCGTGGTTGGAATGGGAGGCTATCTTGAGGGCAAGAGAGCGGGATCGCACCCGGCCTGTGGGATGGGGGCAACCGATCTCGGGTCTTCTCAGGTCTGGAGCAGGCCGCGCTGTTCAATGAAGGCCACCACCTCGGCCAGGCCCTGCAGCGTGCG
>JANOAM010000910.1:0-2586 GCA_031411215.1 Betaproteobacteria bacterium | reverse complement strand
TGCGGTTCGTTCTCAAACACGTCCAGGCCGGCGCCGGCGATGCGCTTGTCCTGCAAGGCCGTCACCAGCGCAGCTTCATCCACGACCGAGCCGCGTGCCACGTTGATGAGGAAACCCTGCGGGCCCAGCGCGTTCAGCACCTCGGCGTTGACCAGGTGACGCGTGCCGGTGCCGCCCGCCGTGATCAGCACCAGGAAGTCAGCCCACTTGGCCAGTTCGATCAAGGACGCTTCGTAGGTCCAAGACACATCGGCGACCGGCCGGCGCGCGTGGTAGCGCACGGCCATGTCGAAGCCCGTGGAGCGCTGCGCAATGGCGCGGCCGATGCGGCCCATGCCCACGATGCCCAGCTTGGCGCCGCTGACCTTGCGCGCCAGCGGGTAGGTGCCCTTGGGCCATTCACTCCGGCGCACAAAACGGTCGGCGGCACTGAAGCCGCGTGCGGCGTCGATGACCAGGCCGAAGGCGGTGTCGGCCACGCAGTCGTTCAGCACGTCGGGCGTGTAGCCGACCGCCACGCCACTTGCATGGGCGGCTTGCATGTCGATCCTGTCCAGCCCCACGCCGAAGCTGGAGATGACCTTCAGGTTGGGCAGCGCGTTGATCAGTTCCGCGCTGGCACCGAGACCGGCAGAGGTTGCCACGCCCACGTAGCGGCCGCCCTGCGCGGCCAGGTGCGCCGCGGGGTCCGTCTGCTCGGCCAGGTTGGTCAACTCAAAGGTGGCGGCCAGGCGGGCCACCAGAGCGGGCGGCAGACGGCCGGCGTTGAGGACAGCAGGTTTCATGGTCAGTCCACGGTGATCTTGCGGTCGCGGATGATCTGCGCGTAGCGCTTGCGGTCGGCGTCGATCATTTGCGTGAACTGCGCCGGTGTGTTGGCACGCGGCACACCGCCCAGTTCGATGAGGCGGTTCTTGACCTCGTCCGACGCGACGATCTCGCGCAGGTCGGCCGAGATCTTCTCGACGATGTCACGCGGCGTGGCCGCAGGCGCCAGGATGCCGATCCAGCTGATGGAGTTGAAGCCGGGCACGGTGCCTTCGGCCAGTGCGGGCACATCGGCCAGGGCCGGCACACGCTGCTGGCTGGTGACGGCCAATGCCCGCAGCTTGCCGGACTTCACATGGCCGCTGGCTTCCAGCACGGTCATGAAGGACAGCTGCACATGGCCGGCCAGCAGGTCCGAAATGGCGGGGCCGCCGCCGCGGTAGGGCACATGCAGGATGAAGGTGTTGGTGCCCTGCTTGAACATCTCCGCCGCCAGGTGCGGTGCGCCACCGGCACCGGAACTGCTGTAGCTCAGCTGCCCCGGCTTGCTGCGTGCCAGGGCCACGAACTCCTGCGCGGTCCTGGCCGGCACTGCCGGGTTGACCATCATCGCCAGCGGCAGTTCCGCCACCAGCGAGACGGGCGCGAAGGCCTTGTCGGGGTCGTAGGGCATCTTCGGGTACAGCGACGGGTTGATCGCCTGTGTGCCGATGTTGCCCATGAGGATGGTGTAACCGTCAGGCTTGGCCTTGGCCACCAGGTCGGCGCCGATCTGCCCGGCCGCGCCGCCCTTGTTGTCCACCACCACCTGCTGGCCCCACTTGGCGGACAGCTTCTGTGCGATGAGGCGGGCGCCGGTGTCGGTGCCACCGCCCGGTGGGAAAGGCACGACCAAGGTGACGGTGCGCGTGGGATAGGTCTGGGCCTGGGCCAGCGCCGTAGCCAGGATGGCCAGCGCGGCGAAAACGATGCGTTGAAGTCTCATGTCAAGCCTGGGTATAGGCGGTTTTCACTGTGGTGTAGAACTCCGCCGCGTAACGGCCCTGCTCCCGCGGCCCGTAGCTGCTGCCCTTGCGACCGCCGAAGGGCACGTGGTAGTCCACACCCGCCGTGGGCAGGTTGACCATCACCATGCCGGCCTGGGCATGACGCTTGAAGTGCGTGGCATGTTTGAGCGACGTGGTGGCGATGCCGGACGCCAGGCCGAAAGGCGTGTCGTTGGCCAGGTGCAGCGCTTCGTCGTAGTCCTTGGCGCGTTGCACGCTGACGACAGGACCGAAGACTTCTTCGCGGTTGATGCGCATGCCTGGCGTCGTGTCGGTGAACAGCGTGGGCGTCATGAAGTGGCCCGGTTGCCCATCGGCGTTGTGGGTGTGCGCTTCGCCGCCGAAAGCCAAGGTGGCACCTTCGCCGCGTGCGATGCCCACGTAGTCCAGGTCCTGCGCCAGCTGCGTGGCGTCCACCACGGGGCCGATGTCGGTGCCGGCCTTGCGCGCGTCGTCCACCTTGATGGTCTTCAGGCGTTCCACCATCGCGGCCACGAAGCGGTCATGCACCCCCGCGGTAACGATGACGCGGGATGATGCCGTGCAACGCTGCCCGGTGCTGAAGTAGCCGCTCTGCACGGCGCAGTTCACGGCCACTGCGATGTCGGCGTCGTCCAGCACCACGAAGGGGTTCTTGCCGCCCATCTCCAGCTGGAACTTGGCCATGCGCGCCACGCAGGCCGCGGCGACACGCTGGCCGGTCGCCACAGAGCCGGTGAAGGTGATGGCGGACACGCCTGCATGGTCCAGCAGCGTGGCGCCGACTTCGGAG
>JANOAM010000909.1:0-2191 GCA_031411215.1 Betaproteobacteria bacterium | reverse complement strand
GCGCGGCGCCGTTCCCACCTGCGCTTCTATCAGCGCGCCAGCCGTTGGCTGACCCCGCTGTTCCAGTCGCATGCCCGTGCCGGCCCGGCCTTGCGCGACCTGTTCTTCGGCGTCGGCGGTGGGCTGCCCTATGTGGAACGTCAGTCGGTCGCCGCGCTGGCAGGATTGAAGACGGGCTGGCTGCGCGGCCGTGTCGATCTGCCGCGTCTCGAATCCTTTCCTTGACCGCCCTTGCTGGAGAACTGGCCCATGGCTTCCGACAAACCTTTCCGCATCCTCGGCATCCAGCAGATCGCCATCGGCGGCCTCGACAAGCAACGCCTGAAGTCGCTGTGGGTGGACATGCTGGGGCTGCAGGTGAAAAGCACTTTCGTGAGCGAACGCGAAAACGTCGATGAAGACATTTGCGCGTTGGGTGCGGGACCCACGGCGGTGGAAGTGGACCTGATGCAGCCGCTGGACCCGGACAAGAAGCCTGCTGTGCACACCACGCCGCTGAACCACGTGGGCCTGTGGGTGGACGACCTGCCCAAGGCGGTGGCATGGATGACCGCGAACGGCGTGCGCTTCGCACCCGGTGGCATACGTCAGGGCGCGGCTGGTCACGACATCTGCTTCATCCACCCCAAGGGCAATGACGAGTTCCCGGTCGGCGGTGAAGGCGTGCTGATCGAACTCGTGCAGGCGCCGCCGGACGTGGTGCAGGTGCTGGGTTGACGGGCGTCCTCAGCGCGCCTTCCAGCCCAGCACCGGGCTGTGCAGGTTTTGCACGTAGATGCGGTCGGCCGTTTCGGTGACACCGGTGGTCTGCGGGTAGGAGCCGCTGGAGTCCTGCAAGTCGACCACCACCTGGCCTGCTTCGTTGAACGCGAGGACGTGGCCATAGGGCTTGGGCAGCGGCCACAGCGCACGCGGCAGGCGCAGCGTCACCTCACGCAGGAAGGGCTTGCCGGCCATCTCGTCCACCTTGGGGCTGCGCGGGCCGGACATGCCCAGCCAGATGCGGCCCTCGGCGCCACGCATCAGGTTGTCGGGGTAGCCGGGCAGGTTGTCCAGCAGGACCTTGGCCTGGGGTGAAGGTTGCCGCACGTCCAGATCTTGAGCGGCTGTGGCCACGGTCCAGACGCGGTACTTGCCGGTCTCGGCCACGAACAGCGTTTGCTCGTCGCTGCTGAGCGCAACGCCGTTGGCAAAGGCCAGGCCCTTGGCGACGACACGTGTGGTCTTGGCTGCAGGGTCGTATTCCAGGATACGGCCGGTGCAGGCCTGCTCGATGATGTCCAGCACCGCTGCTTCATAGGTGCTGCCCCACTTCGCCGGGCCGAAGCGTGTGGACGCGTCGCTGAAGTAGACCTTGCCAGATTTGGCGATCACCACCGCGTCGGCGTAGAGGATGGGGATGCCGCCCACTTTGTCGGTCAGCACCGTGACCTCACCTTTGGGTGACACTGACAGCAGGCCCTTGATGGCATCGGCCGCCACCAGGTTGCCCGCCGCGTCAAAGTCAAAGCCGAGCACGCGGCCGCCGCTGGTGGCGTAGACCTCTTGCCCGGAGCCGTCCGCGTTCATCCGCAGGATGCGGCCACTGGCCACGGCGGCGTAGAGCTTGCCGTCCGGCCCCAGGGCCACGTGCTCGGGGCCGGTCTCGCCGCCCAGCTGGATCAGCGTCAACCCCGCCAGCTTGTTGTTGACGGCATGCGGTCCCTGGTAGCCCGGCACGGCCGGCGCCTGCCAGGCCTCGGCTTTGATGGGCACCGGCCAGATGGCCAGGTAGACGGCCGCCAACAGCACGAATGTCAGCAACACGGCCAGCAGGCCCAGTCCCAACTTCTTCAACATGGCTGTCTCCTCTTCAGCGTACCGCTTTCACCGCAAACACGGGCACTTCGGCCGCCTTGCCGCGGATGGCCATGAGGCCCAACGATTCGGTGGCCACGCGCCCGGTCAGCGCGTCCTGCGTGGCGGCGTCGATCAGCACCGCGTGTCCGGCGCTCTTGGTCTGCGCTTCCAGCCGCGCCGCCAGATTCACCGTGTCGCCCACGCAGGTGTAGGTGGCGCGCTGCTGGGTGCCGGTGTAGCCGGCGATGACTTCGCCGCTAGCGATGCCGATGCCGATGGCAATCGACGCCTTGCCTTCGGAGACACGTTCGGCATTGAACAGCTCCACCATCTCGATCATGTCCAGCGCCGC
>JANOAM010000908.1:0-10739 GCA_031411215.1 Betaproteobacteria bacterium | reverse complement strand
GCGATCATGAAAGATGGGCGCTTCTACAAAGCGCCGGTGGGGGTCTGACACATGAAGCGCATCAACCACCGCATAAATCTGGTTCGCGCGTGCGCCCTGGCTTCGTTGATGACCCTGCCCATGGGGGCGCGTGCCGCCGAGCCGCCCGCGCGGCCGGCGTTTTCGCTGCGCATCGAACCCGCCAGGCCCTTGCCCCTGCCCACGCCTATCGCCTTGGGCGCGCCGGTGACTGGTGCGCCCTTCCAGTGGACCGGCATGAACCGCGAGCAACTGCTGCGCAACGTCGTCACCGCCACGATGTACGCGGTGCGGCCGCCCGCCGGCAAGGCCAATGGCCGCGCGGTGCTGGTGGTGCCGGGCGGCGGCTACATGTTCGTGGCCATCGAGAACGAAGGCCTGCCGGTGGCGCAGCGCCTGGCCGACCAGGGCTACACCGCTTTTGTGCTGGTCTACCGCGTGAAGCCCACACCGGCCGCAGATGAAGACTTCTCGGCCTGGCTGCAGAAGGACATTGCCGAGCGCTTCAGCAAGCCGCCGCAACCGGGCGCGCCGGAGCTGGAATTTCAGCCCGCCGTGGACGACGCCAAGGCCGCCATGCGTTGGGTGCGTGAGCACGCGGGTGAATTCGGCGTGAACCCGGCGCAGATCGGTTTCATCGGCTTTTCGGCCGGCGCGCGCACCGGTCAGCGGCTGGTGGAGCAGGCTGACGCGAATGAAATGCCGGCCAACCTGGCGCTGATCTACGGCGGCCTGTCCGCTGCCAAGCCCAAGGCGCCGGTGCCGCCGCTGTTCGCGGCGCAGGCGGCGGACGACCGCTTGTTCCCGGTGACCGGCATCGACCTGCTGCACAGCTGGCAGAAGGCCGGCCAGCGCTTTGAGCTGCACCTCTATGAAAAGGGCGGCCATGGCTTCGGCCTGCGCAACCTGCGCGGCGAGACCAGCGACGCCTGGATGGACGCCTACCTGGCCTGGTTGGCGAAACAATGACCGCTGAAGTGCTCTGGCTCGCTGCCGAGAGCACGGCCGAACGTATGGAGCGTGATGCCGGCTGGCACTGGGCCTGGGGCTCGCAGCCGGTGGACGAAGCGCCGCGGCAGTTCCTGTGGGACTTCCACCTGGCCACGCCGCTGTGCGCGGCGCGCCTGCTGATCGCGGCGCAGAAGGGCCTGACGAACGTCTGGCTGGACGGCGAAATGGTGCACACGTCTGAAGACGTGATGGGTGGCCGTGAGTTGCGTGAGATTGCGCTGGGCCGGTTGAGTGCTGGTGTGCACCGGCTCGCGGTAGAGGTGCGCCTGTTCCACCCCTTCATCAAGAAGCCGCTGGAGGGTGGCCTGGCCGCGCGCATCCAGGGCATGGACCCGGGCGCTGTGCCGGTCTTTGTGGTGCCGCAGCCGCAAGACTGGTTGACGCGCCAGGGTGCGGACGCGGGCTGGCACAAGGCCGGCGCGCTCACCACGGGTTGGGAAGCTGCGCGCACCCCGGCCTACGACCTGGAATGGCGCCCCACCGCGCCGCAGGGCTCGCGCCTGCTGCGCCGCCGCTTCGAACTGCCCGCGGCACCGACCCGTGCGATGCTGACCATCACCGCCCTGGGCGGCTACGAAGCCGAGATCAATGGCCTACGCGTCGGCGACGCACGCCTGGCTCCCGAGAACAGCGACTTCCGCCGCCGCCTGCTGGTCCAGCAATACGACGTGACCGCACTGCTGCAAGCGGGTGCGAACGCCATCGGCGCGCTGGTGGGCGACGGCTTCTACGCCAGCGAAGCCATAGGCCGCGGCCGCTACCCGTTTGGCGAAGCGCCGCGCCGCCTGTGGGCGCAACTGGACATCACGCTGCCTGGCGGGCAACAGCAAGTCATCACCACCGATGAAGCCTGGCGCACGGCCGCTGGCCCTGTGACTTTCGCCGAGATCTACCACGGCGAAACCCACGACGCGCGGCTTGAACAGCCCGGCTGGTCCACACCCGGCTTCGACGACAGCGCCTGGGAATCGGCCTGGCCCGCACCCACCCCGCCCTGCGCGCTGCACCTGCAGGAGAGTCCACCCATACGCGCCGTGATGACGCTGGCGCCCCAGCGCATCACGCGCTTGCCGGGCGGTGACCACGTCATCGACTTCGGCCAGAACTTCGCCGGGTGGTGCCGCATCCACGTGCAAGGCGAAGCCGGCCACACCGTCACCCTGCGCTTTGCCGAACTGCTGGGCGAAGACGGCCAGGTGGACATGCGCAACCTGCGCGCCGCCCGTTGCACCGACCGCTACACGCTGCGCGGCACACCCGGTGGTGAGTCCTGGGAACCGCGTTTCACGTACCACGGCTTCCGCTACGTGCAGGTGAGCGGCTGGCCGGGTGAACTGCGCAGCTATGACATGGCCGGCATCGTCGCCCACAGCGACCTGGCCTTGACCGGTGACTTCCACAGCACGCATCCCATTCTGCAAGGCCTGTGGCACAACACGCTGTGGAGCCAGCGCAGCAACTTTGTCGGTTTGCCCACCGACTGCCCGCAGCGCGACGAACGCCTGGGCTGGACCGGTGACGCGCAGATCTTCTGGCCCACCGCCGCCTTCAACATGGACGTGCGCGGTTTCACGCGCCGTTTCCTGGCCGACCTGCGCGCCAGCCAGCAGCCCGGTGGCGCCTACATGGACACCAACCCACCCGCGCTGCCGGCGGCAGGCGCGCCGGGTTGGAGCGACGCCGGCGTGGTGCTGCCGCACACGGTGTGGTGGCACTACGGCGAAGTGACGCTGATCAACGAACACTGGGAGTCCATGGAACGCTGGATGGCCTGGATTGCCGGGCCTAACGGTAAAGGTCTGTGGCGCCACAGGCGTGAGGTGGACTTTGGTGATTGGCTGTCGCTGGACGCAAAAAGCCTGATGGACGAGACCACGCCCAAGCTGCTGACCGCCACGGCGTGCTGGGCGCGCATGCTGGGCCTGATGGTGGAGATGGCGGGCGCCACCGGCCGCAGCGAGCGTGCCGAGTTCTTCCGTGGCTGGCATGAACGGGTGCTGACCGCCTTTCAGAAGGAGTTCGTGCACGCGGACGGGATGATCGGCAACGGCAGCCACACCGGCACCATCCTGCCCCTGGCTTTCGGCCTGGTGCCCAAGCACCTGCAGCAGGCCGCAGCCGACCACCTGGCCGCCAACATCCGCCGCCGCGGCTGCCTGCTCACCACGGGCTTCCTGGGCACCTCCTTCAGCCTGGACGTGCTGGCCGATCACGGCCATGCCGACCTGGCCGTGGACCTGCTCCTGCGCACCGAATTCCCCAGCTGGGGCTACATGGTGGACAAGGGCGCCACGACCATTTGGGAACGTTGGAACGGCGACACCGGCGACCTGACCATGAACTCCTTCAACCACTACGCTTTAGGCGCCGTCACGGCCTTCCTGTACCGGCGTGTGGCGGGCGTGGCGGCAGCGTCACCTGGTTTTGCGCAGGTCGACGTGCGGCCGTTGATGGACCCGCGGCTGGGCGATGGACGGATGTCGCATGAGACGGTGCATGGCCGGGTCGAGACGGCGTGGTCTGTTGACGCCAAGGGCGGCTGTTGTTTTGAACTGGAGCTGCCGCAGGGTATGGAGGCTCGCGTGACACTGCCGGGTCTGCACGGGTGCACGGTGGGGCCAGGGCGTCATCGCTTCGCGCGACAGAACTGACCAGGCCTGCCGTCACTTCGGCTTTGACCTTCGATTCGGTTGGCGCCCCGGCAGGCCGCCGGCCGCAGGCTTGTCTGGCGGATCAAGGCCCACCGTCTGGCCGAAGCTGGGGGCCGCAGGGTCCTTCGCCCCCACCTGCGGAATGCATTGGTCACGTGTGTCACCAGCGGCCAAACGGCCAGCCAGCCAGCGGGCGACCTGGGGTGCGGCGATGCTCGTGCCATTCATCCGGTTGACGCTGCCGGTGAGGTTGCCGCACACACGAATGCCGGGCTTTGCCGGGCTCTCGTCAGCGACTGCGAAAAACTCGATGGGCCGCGCGCCAGTCGCTGGTGCCGATGTGTAAGGACTGGCTTTGGGCTGCAGGGCAGGCCCCAGTGCCATGGCGGCGCCAACCCGGACGACGCCCGTTCCGGTGGCGATGTTGTTGAGTGTGTTCTTGTCGTTCAATTCGAACGACCCCTGGCCCGCAGGGCCGCGTTGCAGCCACGCCCGTTGCGTCGGCTGGCCGGATCTGGGTACCCAATCGCGTTCCACCCAGGCTTGAACGTTGAGCGCCCGCTCGCCGCGGTTGTGCACGCGTACTGTCCAGTGACCTGACGGCGCTGCGGGTCGTTCGCCAGCCAGGGCCGTGGCTCCGATCACCAGCAGGGCCATGCTGCGCTGCTGGCTCTGTGCCACGCGGCTGAAAGCAAGCAGGCCGCTGCTGATGCGCTGCGGCTCGGAATTGTCGAAGTCCGTCCCAGGGAAGCGTGTGACCCGCATGCGTTCGCCAACCGGCGACTCGACCTCGACAAAGACTTCCCTGGGGCCCAGAAACAAGGGCCCGCTGTGCTTCGCCTGGCCTTTGGTGGCGGGCTCGAACCAGATTTCCACATAGGTTTCTCGCGCCATTTCCGGAGGCACAAGGACACGAAGACTGGCCTGCGCGCCCGGCGCGAGCGGGTCCTTCTGCGCGTGGAAACCGCGTGGTTTTCTGCTCAGCGGACCGGCGCCTTCTGCGCGCAGTGCGCCGCCCGCAGCATTGCCCGCAGCCAGGACCACGGTCATCGTGCCATGGCCCTGCACCAGTTCCTGGGTGGCGGATTCGAGCAGGGCTGAGCCGTCGTGCGCGCCTGCAATGCTGCCGTAGCTGACATTCACCACCAGCGGCGTGGGCTTCCTGCCGCTGCCACCCAGTCTGCACGCCTGCGCCATGATGTAGCGCAGCCCGTCGAGTGCGCGCACGGCGAACCAGCGCGAGCCGGCCACGTCGATTTGTTCGCGCGGGAGCTGCACCACCACCAAAGGGGCCAGAGCGGCCGCATCGCGCGCCCTGGCAGCCGAGCGCACGTTGTCAAGGGCCCTCGTGGCGACACGTCCGGGCAAACAAGGCAGTTGTCGCTGGTCACCCGCCAGCAGGGTGAGCACCGCGGCCGCGTGGGAACCAAAGGACAGCCGGACTCGCTGCTGCAAGGAGGCCGGGTCCACGTACAGGCGTTCTTCATCGATACGGCCGTCTTGGGTGTAGCGGTCCATCAGCGCATGAAGTTGCGCGGGGCTGCGTTCACGGCCGTAGCCCAGGCCGGCCGGGGCCGGGTCGTGTTTGCTGGCCTGCACGGCTGACTGGTCCCACAACGCCGCGACACGCGTGCGGTTGTCCGGCCCACGCAGGGACTGGTGCGCAAACGGGCACGCGTCCTCCAATGCGGCCATCACCACCTTGGGCCTGGCTGGCGGCTTGGGGCGGTCACTGCCGGCGCTTGCTGACTTTCCCAGGATGCTGCCTGGCGCCAACGGCTCGCTGGGCAACGGCGGCTGCGGGATGCCGATCTGCGCGCGGAGCACAGCGGGGTGCAGCATCAGTGCCACCGCCGCGGCCCGGGCACATGCACTGGCACTGTCACTGGCACTGGCACTGGCACTTTCAGGGGCACCCGTGTCCGCGCCGATGTGCAACCTGACGCTGATGAAGGAGGCCCGCTCGCATGTACCAGGCAGGGGTTCGGCATAGATGGCGGGGACCACCGCTCGCGTGCCGGGCGGCAGCGCGTCCCAGCGGTGGACCTGCGGGTCGTAGGGGGCCTCCAACTGGACGAGGAAGTCCAGCACATCAGGCAGTTGGCCGTTGCGCGCAAAGGCCCGGAAGTCGCTGTGCAGCGCCCACACGGTGTAGGGGTCGATGTGCCTCTTCGCGTGGCCTTCCAACGTGAGCCACAGCGGCAGCGCAGGGGCCGCTTTGCGACCGGCGCTGCGGCTTTTCTTGGCGCTCGTGGCCATCACTGCCATTCCGCCTGGGCGCGGGTCCACACGCGGTGCAGCAGGCCCGGCGTGCGCTTGTCCTCCACGTCGCCGGCGACCAGTTTGGGCTTGATGAGGTTCCCGCTGTTCAACCCGAAGTAGCCGACTGCGTACGGGCCATCCAGCGCCTCTGCCGGGTCGAACGCCTTCTTCCAGGCAGCATTGTTGGGGCCGGGCTCCCGGCCTGCGAATATCCTGGGCACCCAGCCCGGCAACTTGCGGCCACCAAGCTCGCAGCGGTGCTCCAGATACTCGGCCAGGCACTCGGCCACCATGCGCCCGGCGACGGAGTCGATGTGGAAGTGAACACCAGCGATGACGCGGTTGTTCGCAATGCGCGTGGCCTGGCGTTGCAGCACACCTTCAAGTTCGGTCGGGGCGTCCGCCAGCCTGGCCAGCAGGCGTGCAACCAGGAATGCCTCGGTGGCGTGACCGCTTGGAAAAGCCAGGAAACGGCGTGGGCGGATGGCCGGCAGGATGCTGGGTGAATAGCTGGCCGGCCGCGGACAGCCCAGGTAGTGCTTCACCGGTTGAAGGACGCGGTAAGCCAGCTCCAAGGCCAGGCCCAGCACCTCCAGTGTGTACGGGTGGCTGGTCGGGTTGAGGTCCACGATCGGCGCCCAGTAGCGGTAGGGCACCGTGATCTGGCTGGTGATTTCCGGCAGCCTTTCGGCGCGCAGTTCCGCCCACTGCTGCACCAGGGGAAGCTGGTGCCTTTCAAACACGGCGCGCGTTGGCCGGGTCAGCTTGAACACCGTGTGGGCCTCGTACCGGCCGGTGCTTGGGTCCTTGTTGGGCGTGGTCTGCACATGTTCAAGCCGAACGCTGCAGTCCTTGGCGTTGGCGCAGACGCGAAGCGGCCCCATCAGTTCACCCAGCAGGTTGATCTGGCGAATGTCGAACGAGCTGCTGTCCAAGCGGCGTGTGCCGTGTACGCGTGGCAGGCCGTCGGTGGTCACCTCCCGGAAGTCACGCTTCAAGGGGCCGGACTGCGTCTTGCTCTCCAAGGTCTCCACCAGGCTTTCGCGGGTGCGCACCAGTGGTATGTCTGCAGCGCCGCTGCCACCGGGCAGCAGCATGTCGAACGCCGCCATGGTGCTGGGCGTGGATGCGCCGCCGGCTGTGCCGGGTATCTCGCCCTGTTCCCCCTGCTCGCCCTGTTCCCCTTGTTCTCCCTGCAGCTGGTTCGGTTTTGGCATGCGGTTTCTCCTTCAGTGGTGGATGTCATCGAAGACCAGGGGCCGGCCGGCCGCGTTCAACTGGTTGGCAGGCCCGCCTGCGTCAGGAGCCGCGCGAAGAGTTCGCTCTTCGCATCGTGGCCTGGTACGCGCGCACGGTAGGCCTGCACCGTGAAGTGAGGCTCCACGGTGAGCAAGCGGCGCACGGTGTCGGCTGCATCCAGTTCGCGCCCGAGCATGCCCTGGGCGATGGCCATGGACCGGTAGGCGCTGCCGTGCAGCACGTTGGCCGTGATCGACCGCTGCGCGAGTGCGATGCATCGTTCGTACTCCCCTGAGCGCAAGGCCGCCGTGGCAGACAGGGCGTCGTAGTAGTAGCGGGTGGGCTCCACCGGCGCAAGTCCCAATGCCGTTTCGCTGGCCGCCAGCGCGGGCATTCGTTCGTCCATGAAGCCCTGGGCCACGCTGCTCATCAGCCAGGCCAGCGAGTCGTTCGGGTTGTGCTGCAGGGCCGAGTCGTAGCACTCCTGCGCGCGCACAGGGTCCTGGTTGATGCCGGCGTGTACAGAACCCGCCATCGTGAGCGCAAGTGCGGACTGCGGGTCCAGGTCCAGTGCGCGATGGCTGTAGTACAGCGCCTGCTCGCCGTCACGGCGCTTGTCTTCGCTCCAGCCTTGGACTACCCGAAACACGTGCCAACGGGCCAGCCAGGCCAGCGGCTCGGGGTGACGCGGCGCCCGTTCGCTGAGCGCCACCAGCAAGTCCCGGGAACGCTGGAAGTCCGCGGTCGCGAAGCGGTGCAGCAGGTCCACGGCCGCCAGGTACATGGTGTGGCTGGCCAGGTTGGGCAAGGCCCGTGTGGCACGTGCCGCGCGCTGCTCCACCGCCAGGATGCGGTGGCTGACTTCATGCGAGATGCGACCCACGATCTCACCCTGCGTCGACAACAGGTCGTGCGAAGAAGCCGTCAGGTTCTGGCACCAGATGGGTTCGCCTGCGCCCAGCCGCCACAGTTCGACCCACAGGTTCACACGCGGGCGGCGGTCTTCACCGATGGGCCCTGCGTCGACGCGTCCGCGCAGCAGATAGTTGGCGCGCAGCAGGCTGAAAATCTGGTCCAGCGGAATGTTCCTGCCGCGCAGCGCCTGGGACGAGTGGGGCGAAATGACGTGCAGCGCTGACGACTGGCTGAACAGCCGCGTGAGTTGGTCGGCCAGCACGTCGCCTGGGGCAAACGCGGCAGGGCCCGCGCCGCGCGAGTTGTCGTCGAAGGGCAGCACCGCCAGGGTGGGGCGCAGGCGCATGCGTGCACTGATCGCTTCTTCCAGCCCCACCGGCGCCTGGGGCACTTCCAGCTGGTGGCGAAACAGGCGGACGGGCTCCTCCACGTGCTTCAACCAACAGGGGCCCAGGTCTTCCAGCTGCCCGTCCAGTGGGGAAATCAATTCGTCGCGCGCCGCCGCCGACATCAACGTGTCGCCCGGCCGGCCTTCGGCTGCAATTCGTGCCGCCAGGTTCACGCCGATGCCGTAGATGGCATCCTGATCGGCCAGCAGTTGTGTGCGGTGCAGGCCCGCGCGCAGGTGGAGCGGGGAAGCACCGGGGTGCGCTGCCTGCTCAGCAGCCGCCAGGCGGTGCAGCAGTGCCACACAGCGGGCCGCAGCGCGCGTGTGCGGGAAGGTCAGCACCAGCCCGTCACCGCGCGTTTCGGCGACCTGGCCGCCGAAAGCAGGCACAACCTCGTCGGCCATGTGCGTGAGCAAATCGCGTATGCGCCGCACACCGACCGCTTCTGACGCTGCGATCAGGCGCACCGACTCCACGACGTCGACAAAGGCGACTGTCGCGGTCTCCCTCCGCAGTTCGGCGTTCAAGGCGCTGGTCATCGCTGGTGTCGGGCCCTCCCGGGTTGCAGAAGATACGACATGTTTCCTGGGTGGCCCGCAGGATAGGGCTCCAGAGCCCATGTTGGCGGGCTCGCGCATCCCCACTTGCGATGACGCGTGCGAGCAACGCGTGGTGATCCGCGTCTACCGCGTCGTCTGAGCACCCACCGCCTCGGCGGGCTCCAGCGTGCGCACCGCGATCCTGGCGTGTTCAGCCAGGGTCTCGATGGCCCGGGCGCGCAGTGACGTGCGCAGCCACACCATGCCAAAACGCCGGGCTTCGGTGGGCTGCGGCAGCGGCAGGCGCACCACGGGCCAGTGCGGCCACCAGTCGGTGGTGGCGTCGGGCGCAATCGACACGCCCAGCCCATGCGCCACCAGCATGGCAATGGCCGCCAGCGAGCTGACTTCGAAGCGCTCGTGCGGCGTGATGACGGCCTGCTGCAGGTAGCGCTCCGCGGCCTGGCCGCCGCCCAGCCGGCGGTCGTAGCGGATCAGCGGCTCCTGGCGCAGCAGTTCATGCGGGTCGCGGTGCGCCGACGCGGTGGGTGCCAGCACCACCAGGCGCTCTTCACGCAGCATGGTCCAGTGCACGGTCTTGGGCAGGGCGAAGGGCGGGTGCAGGCAGAAGGCGGCGTCCAGTTCCTGGCGCAGCACGGCGTCGTACAGCTCGCTGGTCAAGCCTGATCGCACCACCACGTGCGCGTGCGGTCGCGCCTGCACCAGGCTGGCCAGCATGGCAGGCATCAGGCCGTGCAGCATGGTGTTGATGGCGCCCACCTGCAGGTCCAGTCCCATTTCGGGGTCGGCCACCACCGCACGCAGGTTGCTCACGTCACGCAGCAGGGTCCGCGCGCGCTCCACCAGGCGGTGACCGGCCTCGGTGGGGCTGACGGTGCGGCCGACACGGCGCAGCAGCGGCTCACCGAGTTCACCCTCCAGCACCTTCAGCTGCTGCGCCACGGCGGCGGGCGTGAGGTCCAGGCGCCGCGCCGCTTCAGACATCGAACCGGCGTCCACCACCCAGACAAAGGTGCGCAGGTAGTTGGTTTCCATGAAGCAAGAGTTTCTTGCATCTGATCAAAGCAGACAGGGCTTTTTCTCGCATCCGGCAACGACCACACTGCGGGCCATGCGAAGCAAACTCTTTGTCCCCGGCTCCAGACCCGAACTGTTCTCCAAGGCCTTGGCGGGTGATGCCGACGCCCTGTCCTTCGACCTGGAGGACTCCGTCAGCCCGGCGCGCAAACCCGACGCCCGCGCGGCCCTGCAGGCTCTGCTGGCTGACCCCGCCACAGCCGCCAGCGGCAAGGTCCTGATCGCGCGGGTGAACGCGCTGGACTCGCCCTACTTCGTGGCCGACGTGGCCGCCGTGGTGCAGCCCGGCCTGCATCTGCTGAACCTGCCCAAGGCCGAGTCGCCTGATGACGTGCTGACCGCCGTGCAGGCGCTGGAAGCCGCCGAGCGCGCCAACGGCGTCACCACACCCGTGCGCCTGCTCTTGAACATCGAAACCCCGCGCGGGCTGCGCCAGGCCCATGCGCTGGCCGCGGCCCACCCGCGTGTGGCGGGCCTGCAGATGGGCCTGGGCGACCTCTTCGAGCCGCTGCAGATTGCGCGTGGCCACCTGGCTGCGGTGCAACAGGTGATGCTGCAGATCCGCCTGGCCGCGGGCGAAGCCGGCGTCTTCGCTTACGACGGCGCCTATGCGCAGA
>JANOAM010000907.1:0-8440 GCA_031411215.1 Betaproteobacteria bacterium | reverse complement strand
TCTGGGCAATTGCCTCGTCGAAAGTGATGCTGGTGTAGCGCGTGGCGGTCAGGTCCTTCTTGGGGTCGGCGTTGTAGACACCGTCCACCTTGGTGGCCTTCAGCACCACTTCCGCACCCATCTCCGCGCCACGCAGCGCGGCAGCGGTGTCGGTGGTGAAGAACGGGTTGCCGGTGCCAGCCGCGAAGACAACGACCTTGCCTTCTTCCAGATACTGCAAGGCCTTGGGGCGCACGTAGGGCTCCACAACCTGGTCGATGCTGATGGCCGACATGACACGCGCCGTCATGCCTTCCTGGCGCATGGTGTCGGCCAGGGCCAGGGCATTCATCACCGTGGCCAGCATGCCCATGTAGTCGGCGGTGGCGCGGTCCATGCCGACCGCGCCGCCGGCCACCCCGCGGAAGATGTTGCCGCCACCGATCACGACAGCGACTTCGCAGCCCAGGCGTGTGACCTCTTGGACCTCACGCACCATGCGGACGATGGTGGCGCGGTTGATGCCGTAGGCGTCGTCCCCCATGAGGGCCTCGCCCGACAGCTTCAAGAGGATGCGCTTGTAGGCCGGCATCGGCGGTGCTCCCAAGGATCAATGCGTGCAGAGTGTAAGGGGGCGCGGCACAGCCACTGCCCCCTTGAAGGCGGGCTCTTACTGGGCCTTGGCGGCGGCCACTTGCGCGGCCACTTCGGCTGCGAAGTCATCCACCTTCTTCTCGATGCCTTCACCCACCACGTACAGCGTGAAGGAAGCGACCTGGGTGCCCTTTTCCTTCAGCATCTGTTCCACGGTCTGCTTGTCGTTCTTGACGAAGGACTGGTTCAGCAGCGACACCTCCTTCAGGAACTTCTGCACCGAGCCTTCGACACGCTTGGCCACGATCTCGGGCGACTGGGCGCTCTTGCCTGCAGCCACGGCGGCAGCCGAGTCTTCGGCGGCCTTTTCCGCGGCCACACGGCGCTCGACCGCGATCAACTCAACCGGCACGTCAGCCGTGGACAGCGCCTTGGGCTTCATGGCGGCCACGTGCATGGCGACGTCCTTGGCGGCGACTTCGTCACCGGTGAACTCCACCATCACGCCAATGCGTGTGCCGTGCAGGTAGCTGGCCAGGGCTCCGCCGCCGGCGTAGCGCTTGAAGCGGCGCACGGCCACGTTCTCGCCGATCTTGCCGATCAGGCCCTTGCGCACGTCTTCCACCGTGGGGCCGAAGCCTTCTTGCGAAAGCGGCAGCGCACTCAGCGCGGCCACGTCGGCCGGGTTGTGGGCAGCCACCAGTTCTGCCACGCTCTTGGTGAAGGCCAGGAACGAGTCGTTCTTGCTGACGAAGTCGGTTTCGCAGTTGACTTCCACCAGCGCGCCGGTGCTGCCGTTGACAGCCACCGACACCACGCCTTCGGCGGTGATGCGCGAAGCCGCCTTGCTGGCCTTGTTGCCCAGCTTGACGCGCAGGATCTCTTCGGCGCGGTTGGCGTCGCCATCAGCTTCCGTCAGCGCCTTCTTGCATTCCATCATCGGCGCGTCGGTCTTGGCGCGCAGTTCGGCCACCATGCTGGCAGTGATCGCGGGCATAGGAATCTCCTTCAGATGCAAAGACGCCCCGGGGCTCGTGAAAACCCCGGTGGCGTTGGGAATCGGGGGCAGCCCTTGCGGGCCGCTTCCATCAGGTTTCTTCGCGGACTTCGACGAATTCGTCGCCACCGGCGGCCACAGCCTGCACCACTTCGTTCGTGGCGTTGGACTTGCCTTCCATCACGGCGTCAGCCACGGCCTTGGCGTACAGCGCAACCGCCTTGGCGGAGTCGTCGTTGCCGGGAATGACGTAGTCGATGCCGATGGGCGAGTGGTTGGTGTCGACGATGCCGATCACCGGGATGCCCAGCTTCTTGGCTTCGGCCACGGCGATCTTGTGGTAACCCACGTCGATCACGAACATGGCGTCAGGCAGCGCAGCCATGTCCTGGATGCCGCCGATGTCCTTTTCGAGCTTGATCAGCCCGCGCTCGAACATCAGGCCTTCCTTCTTGATCATCATCTCGGTGCCGGCCTCTTTGATGGCCTGCATGTCCTTGAGCTTCTTCAAGGAACCCTTGACCGTCTTGAAGTTGGTCATCATGCCGCCCAGCCAGCGCTGGTCGACATAGGGCATGCCGCAACGCTGGGCTTCCAGCGCAATGACCTCGCGCGCCTGGCGCTTGGTGCCGATCATCAGCACGGTGCCGCGGCGAGCGGCCAGCTGGCGGACGAACTTCAACGCGTCTTCGAAGAGCGGCAGCGTCTTCTCGAGGTTGATGATGTGGATCTTGTTGCGATGGCCGTAGATATACGGAGCCATCTTGGGGTTCCAGAAGCGCGTTTGGTGTCCGAAATGGACACCGGCTTCCAGCATTTCACGCATGGAGACAGTCATGGAAAGTCCTAAGGTTGGGTCTAGAATCCCGCCGCTTCATCGTGACGTGTGGCAAGAGATGTGACTCCTTGAAGTCACTCCCCGCACGACACACCACAACACCTTGGTTTGGTCGGGTTCGCGATTTGGTTTTCACCAGTGTTTGGTGTCTGCCAACTGTTTGCGCCCCACTGAGTCCAACGGCCAATCCGCTGAAATCCGCTACGAGGCAAACCTGAAGAGTCTAGCACGAGCCGCCGGGTGCACCACCCGGTCCGGAGCCCGCGCATGCGTGTAGCCGTCATCGGCGCCGGCATTGTCGGCGTCACCACCGCCTACGAACTGGCGGCCCAAGGCCATGAGGTCACGGTGCTGGAACGCCGTGGCAGCGTCGCCGCCGAAACCAGTTTTGCCAATGCTGGTGTGGTGGCGCCGGGCTATGTCACGCCCTGGGCCGCGCCGGGCATGCCCTGGAAGGTGGCGAAGCATCTGCTCAGCCGCCATGCGCCGGTCCGCTTTGGCGGCCTCAACGCGCTGGGCCAGGTGCCGTGGATGTGGCGCTGGCTGTTGGCCTGCCGAAAGTCGGTCTACGTGCCCAACCGCACAGCCATGCAACGCCTGGCGCAGATGAGCCGCGAGCGCATCCTGGAGCTGACACACGCGCTGAACCTGGACTACGAGCAGGTCGACGGCTACATGGTGCTGCTGCGCAGCGAGCGCGAGCTGAAGGCCTCGAAGGGCTCGCTGGCCCTGCTCACTGAACTGGGCGTGACACACCAGGTGGTGGACGCGGCTCGAGCGCGTGAACTGGAGCCTGCGCTCAACCCCGGGGCCCTGCTGCATGCCGCCATCCACCTGCCCCAGGACGGTGTCGGCAATTGCCGGCAGTTTGCGCACCTGCTGAAGACGGAAGCGCAGCGCCTGGGTGCCCGCTTCCGCTTCGACACCGCAGTGCAGGCCATTGCGCCCGGCACACCCGCGTCGGTGCAGCTGGTCAATGGGCTGGCGTTGCAGGCCGATGCCGTCGTCGTGTGCGCCGGCGTGCAAGGCGCGGGGCTGCTCGCGCCGTTGGGTGTGCGGCTGCCCTTGGCGCCCGTGTGGGGCTATTCGGTGACGGCTCCGATCAACCATGTCGACGGCCAGTTGCCGATGGCGCCGCGTGCCGCGTTGATGGACGAGCGCTACAAGGTCGCCATTTCTCGACTGGGGCAGCGCGTGCGTGTGGCCGGCAGCGCAGAGATCGGCGGACACGCCGACCACCAGAAAATCGCCACCCTGCGCACCTTGTACAAGGTGCTGGACGACTGGTTCCCCGGTTGCGCCGTGATGCGCGACGCACAACACTGGAAAGGCGCCCGCCCCATGCTGCCGGACGGCCCGCCCGTGCTGGGCGAGACCGGCGCCCCCGGCGTGTGGATGAACCTGGGCCACGGCTCCAGCGGCTGGGCGCTGTCCTGCGGCTCGGCGCGTGTGCTGGCCGAACGCATCGCCGGGCGCGACCCCGGCATCGATCTGACCCGCTTTAGCGCCGCACGCTGGCGCTGAGGGTTGGTTCGCAGCAGCAGCACGGCGCCACAATGCGTGGCATGGCCGTGCCTTCCCAGTTGCAGCGCATCACCCGGCACAACGGACCCTGGCCACTGCTGGATGCCGCAGCGTCGCGCGCGCATGAACAGAACGCCCTGGGCCCGCACCCGCCCGGCGCCTTGATGGCCGCTGCCGGCCTGGCCGTCGCCAAGCTGGCGCTGGCGCAGTGGCCCCATGCGCGCCGGATCGCCGTCTGGGCCGGCCCAGGCAACAACGGCGGTGATGGTCTGGTCGCTGCAAGGTACCTGCATTCGACCGGCTTGGCTGTGCGGGTGCAACTGCTGGCCGACAGCGCCCGCATGCCGGCAGACGCCGCTGGCGCCCTGGCGCAAGCCAGAGCCGCTGGCGTGACGATAGACGCGTGGCAAGGCGGACCCGCCGCGCCCAGTGACCTGGTGATCGACGCCTTGCTCGGCCTGGGCGCCGCTCGCGCCCCGCAGGGGCTGATCGCCGAGGCTATTGCCGTCATCAACCGGCAGCAGAGCCCGGTCCTGGCCGTCGACCTGCCCACCGGCCTGCACCCGGACACCGGGGCGTTGCTCGGCCCCGAGGCTGTACGGGCTTCGGCCACCCTGTCGCTTCTGAACCTCAAACCGGGCTGCTTCACAGGCCAGGGACGTGATCAATCAGGGGACATCTGGCTCTGCGCCTTGGGACATCCCGCGGCTGGCGGCACGGCCATGCTGTCCACACAGCCTTCGCTCCATGCACGCCGCCATGCCAGCCACAAAGGCAGTTTTGGCGACGTGGCGGTGGTGGGCGGCGCACCGGGCATGGCCGGCGCTGCGTGGCTGGCCGCTGCCGCGGCGCTCGCAGCAGGCGCCGGAAGGGTCTACGCCAGCTTGCTGGACCCGCAGGCACAGATGCCACCGCGGCCCGAGCTGATGACACGCCAGGCCTGGTGGCAGTCAGCGCCGACCCAATTGGCCAGCACCACGGTGGTGGCGGGTTGTGGCGGCGGGCAGGCCGTTGCGGCCACCCTGCCCCCGTTGTTGGCGCATGCAGGTCGCCTGGTGCTGGACGCGGATGCCTTGAACGCCATCGCGGGCGACACCGCCTTGCTCGCCCAATTGCAACGTCGGCGCGGCCCGACTCTGCTGACCCCGCATCCGATGGAAGCGGCTCGGCTCTTGTCTTGCACGGCAGCTGAGGTGCAGGCCGACCGGCTGGGCGCAGCCCGCCGCTTGGCCAGTCTCACCCAATCGGCCGTGCTCCTGAAAGGCTCCGGCACCGCGCTGGTGAGCCCCAGCGCCCCGACCGTCATCAATCCCAGCGGCAACGCCGCCTTGGCCACAGCCGGCTCCGGCGATGTGCTGGCCGGCTGGTGCGCGGGCTTGTGGTCAGCAAGATCCGACGCTTCCGCGCTGGACATCGCCGTGCAAGCCGCCTGGCAACACGGCGACGCGGCAGACCGCTTCGCGGACTTGCACCGGCATCAGCCTTTGCGCGCCGCCAAACTCATCGAGTGGCTGGCACACGCCGGCTGAAACAGCCAGCGCCTCAACGTCGCGTGCGCGGTTTGGGTGCTGGCCTTTGCGGCCCCGGCTTGCGCGAACGGTGTGTGGTGGCCCCACCCGGCCCACCACCCAGCCCACCGCCCGATCCACCGAGTGAGCCCAGCGCCGGGCCGCCCTTGCCACCGCCCTTGCGGACCTTGGCCGCAGCCTTGGCCGACCGGTCGGCCAGCTGCAGCGCCGCAAGTTCTTCGCTGGCGGTGGCGGCCTTGCCCAGGCCGCCGCGGTCCGTGCCACGCTCACTGCGGACCACGGGCCGTTCGCCTTCGCCGTCCCGCACCATGCGGAAGTCGATCTTGCGGCCGTCCAGGTCCACGCGGCTGACCTGCACGCGCACCCTCGTGCCCACGCCATAGCGGATGCCCGTGCGCTCGCCGCGCAGTTCCAGGCGCGCGTCGTCGAAGCGGTAGTACTCGCCGCCCAGTTCGGTGATGTGCACCAGGCCTTCGACGTACAGCGCATCCAGCGTCACGAACAAACCGAAGCTGGTCACGGCGGTGACCGTGCCGGCAAATTCCTCGCCCAACTTCTCGCGCATGTAGCGGCACTTGAGCCAGGCCTCGACGTCGCGCGAAGCTTCGTCGGCACGGCGTTCATTGGCGCTGCAGTGGCCGCCGGCTGCTTCCCACAGCTCCATCTCCTGCGTCATCGGCTTGACCGGGCGCTGCGGCTTGCCGCCGCGTCGCATCTCGGGCTTGCGTGTCTTGGCGCTGGCCGCCAGGTGGTAACGCTTGCCCGCCAGGATCGCCTTGATCACGCGGTGCACCAGCAGGTCCGGGTAACGGCGTATGGGGCTGGTGAAGTGCGTGTAGGCGTCGTAGGCCAGGCCGAAGTGGCCGTTGTTGCTGGCGGTGTAGATGGCCTGTTGCATGGACCGCAGCAGCAGTGTGTGGATCTGCAGCGCGTCGGGCCTGTCCTGCGTGGCGGCCGCGATCGCAGCCATTTCGGCCGGCGTGGGCTTGTCGCTCAGCTGCGCCGCGACGCCCAGGGTCTTCAGCTGGTTCTGCAGCAGTTGGCGCTTTTCGGGCGTGGGGCCTTCGTGCACTCGGTAGAGGCTTGGGTGCTCGGCGCCAGCAATGAACTCGGCCGCGCAGACGTTGGCCGCCAGCATGGCTTCTTCGATCAGCCGGTGCGCTTCGGTGCGCGTGCGCGGCACGATCTTCTCAATGCGGCCGTTCTCGTCGCAGACGATCTGCGTTTCGCTGGACTCAAAGTCCATCGCGCCGCGCTTGGACCGTTGCTTGAGCAGCGCGCGGTAGACCTCGTGCAAGTGCAGCAGGTGCGGCAGCACGTCACCACGGCGCTGCGCCTCAGGGCCCCGCGTGTTGGAGAGCATGGCGGCCACTTCGGTGTAGGTCAGCCGAGCCTGCGACTCGATCACGGCCGGATAGAACTGGTAGGCATGCACCCGGCCGTCGGTGCGCACGATCATGTCGCAGACCATGGATAGGCGCGGCACGTTGGGGTTCAACGAGCACAGGCCGTTGGACAGCTTTTCCGGCAGCATCGGGATCACGCGGCGCGGGAAGTAGACGGACGTGGCGCGCTCGTAAGCGTCCTCGTCCAGCGCCTCACCGGGCTTCACGTAGTGGCTGACGTCGGCGATGGCCACCAGCAGGCGCCAGCCTTCGACGATGCTCTTGCCGCGGCCCGATTTGTGAGGCTCGCAGTAGACCGCGTCGTCGAAGTCGCGTGCGTCTTCGCCGTCGATGGTGACCAGCGCCACGTCGCTCAGGTCCACGCGATTCTTGCGATCTGCGGGCCTTAGCTTTTCCGGGATGCTCGCAGCCTGTGCCAGCGTGGCCGGCGAGAACTCGTGCGGCACCTCGTACTTGCGCACGGCGATTTCGATTTCCATGCCGGCGTCGTCGATCTCGCCCAGCACCTCGGCCACTCGGCCCACCGGCTGCGAATGCAGCGACGGCGGTTCGGTCAGTTCTACCGACACCACTTGCCCGACGGCCGCGCTGGCCGTGGCGTTCTTGGGGATCAGGATGTCCTGGCCGTAGCGGCTGTCTTCAGGCGCCACCAGCCACTGGCCGCCTTCGTGCAGCAGGCGGCCGATGATGGGCGCTTTGCGCCGCTCCACGATGTCCAGCACGCGGCCTTCAGGGCGCCCCTTGCGATCCAGCCGCAGCACACGCACGCGCACACGGTCTCGGTGCAGCACGCTGCGCATTTCCTGCGGCGCCAGGTAGATGGTGGCGTCGCCGTTGTCAGGGTGCACAAAACCGTGCCCGTCGCGGTGGCCTTCGACGATGCCTTCGACATCGCCCATGAGCGTGTGACCTTGGATCGCCACGCTTGTGAGATTTTTTTCTTTGATGGTATAGTCCTTGGTTCCAGTTGAGCGGTGCACTTCAAACGGTAAGTCCTGAGAAGCGCAGCAATCAGCGAAACATCTTGCCCAGATGGCGGAATTGGTAGACGCACTAGTTTCAGGTACTAGCGCTTAACGGCGTGGAGGTTCGAGTCCTCTTCTGGGCACCAATCTTGAGAAGCCCGGTCAGCGAAAGTTGACCGGGCTTTTTCATGGGCGCCCGCGCGTTGATGTGTTTCAGACGGCGAACTTCTTCGCCAGTCCGTCCGGCCGCAGGTTGTCGTACTCCTCGAACGGCTGGTGGATCCAGGGGCTGGTGGGCAGCGTTTCGACAAAGTAGTCCGGCGTGTAGGTCGACACGCCCTTGACCCAGATCACCGCCGCACGCAGTTCGGAAATCGACGGCATGCCACGCAGACGCTCCACCACGGCACGCAGGGTAACGCCGGTGTCGGCCAGGTCGTCCACCAGCAGCACACGGCCGGCCAGTTCGCCCTTGGGCATGGTGATGTACTTGGCCAGGTCCAGCCGACCCTGGATGGTGCCCGCGTCGGCCCGGTAGGAACTGGTCGACATGATGGCCAGCGGCTTGTCGAACACACGCGAGAGCACGTCGCCCGGCCGCATGCCGC
>JANOAM010000906.1:0-3921 GCA_031411215.1 Betaproteobacteria bacterium | reverse complement strand
TGCCGTAGAAGCTGAAGGGCGAGGAGATCGTGAGCAGCGACTCGCGCGCACCAGTCCGCGCGGCGTCACCCTCGGGTCCTGCGGCGGCGCGGGCCGTCACGGCACGGGCTTTCCAGTAGACCCAGGCCGGGTCCCGCTGTTCGCTGGCCGACATGGCCTCGATGGACCGCTGCAGCAGTTCCCAGCGCAGCTTGTCATTGGTGGGTGCACGCAGCGCGGCGCGCGCGTGCCAGGCGTTGATGTCGTCGTTCCACGGTGGCGGTGTGCCGGGCTTGGCAGCCAGGCCCCACAGCTTCCACGCATGCCGCGCCTGGTCCGCGGCGGCGGGCAGCTGTTTCAGCGCCGACTGTTTGGCCAGATACGCCCAGGCCTGAGCGGCCAGCGCCACAGGCAGCTTGGGGCCCCAGGTGCTGGCGATGGGCTCGGCGGCATAGTCGGCGTCATTGCTGGCCATGCGCATCAAGGCCAGCAATTCCAGTTCATGGCGCGCCGCAGTGATCACCGGCGAATGTTTGCCCAGGTACTTGATGGGGTTGTCCCACAGGTCCTGGACCGCCTTGTCCTGACCGGGCAGTGCCAGTGCCACGGCGGCCTTCAGAGCCTTGATGCGGCTGGCGTCCATGGCCAGCCGGGCTTTCTGCCAAAGGTCGGCTTCGCTGAATTGTTTGGATTCGCGCAGCGTGCGCGCCAGCAGGTCGCAGCCGTCGTCCTGGTCGCGCTGGCCAAACCAGGCGCTGCGTGCGGCGTCGCGCACTTCACCACCGGCCAGGTGCTGAGTCAGCAATGCGTAGCAGGTGACTTCGCGGTCGTCGTTCATGCGGAAGCGCGGGAACTCGGTGCGGAAGTTGACCCAGTCGCGGCGTTTGCCCAGTTCCAGCAGCCAGTCGTTGCGCAGCCGGTCTTCCACATAGCTGCCAGGCCAGCGCGCGTAGAAGGCGTCCAACTCAGCTTGCTGGGCTTCAGCCAGGCGGTTGAAGAGTTCCCAGTACTCGACCCATTGCGCCAGCGGGTGGTTGCCGCGCAGCACCGCCTGGCGAGCGGCGGCCAGCGCGGCGCCGTTCCTGGTCTTCAGCGCCTCACGCGCCTGCACGACGGTGTCGTCCAGGTTCTGGCTCTGCGCCGGCCATGCGATCAAGCCGAGCAGGGCGGCCAGCAGGAAGGAAGTCAGCCGTGGGCCCAGGTGCATGGGGCGATTGTCCTCCAGCACCCGTGCCACAGGGCGTGCAAGGTCACCGCGAGCGGGGCTTGGCGGCCGGTTTGGCTGCGCGGGCAGCGAGCGCCGCCTGCAGCGCGCGCCGGGCCCAGGGCAGCATCAGGGCGGGTGAGTCCAGCGCATCGGCGGGCGCTGTCCAGTAGCCCAGGCTCACCGAGCCGCTCTTGCTGTCGTAGACGAAAGGCTCGCAGCCCTCGGCCTCAAAGACCGGCCGGCTTTGGCCGTCCACCTTCAGGTACAGCCGATCGAAGGCGATGATGGCGATGAAGATCTCGTCCACGTAAAGCCCCCAGCCGCCGAACATGCGCTTGGTGCGCACGGCGCCCAGCGGCTGCAGCAGTTCCACGCAATGGGCAACAAAGGCAGGTGTGGGCCTGGGGGCGGGCTTGGAAGTGACAGCAGCCATGGCGCGACAGTAGCGCGTGCGCAGACCCTGCGCCGCAGAGGACCGAAGTCACCGATGCCGCTGAACCTGCCTTCGTTTGAACCGTCCCAGGACAAGAAGTCGCTGCGCCGCCAGTTGCAGGCCGAGCGGCAGACCCTGATCGACCGCCACCAGCGCGCCATGCACCTGCAGGAAGTGCTGCGGGTCTGGCTGATGGGCCGCGACGACATGGCCGTGGGCGCCTACTGGCCCATCAAGGGCGAATTCGATGCTTTGCCGGCCCTGTACCGCTGGGCCGATGCCGACGACGAACGCTGCATTGGCCTGCCGGTGATCGACAAGGCCACCAAGCGCCTGAGCTTCCACATGTGGTCCCCGGGCTGCGAGATGGAAGAAGACGCGTACGGCATCCCCAAGCCCAAGGACACACCGGAATTCCAGCCCACCGTGCTGCTGGTGCCCTGCGTGGGCTATGGCCCCAAGGGCCTGCGCCTGGGCTACGGCGGCGGTTTCTACGACCGCACCCTGGCCACGCTGCAGCCGCAGCCCATCACCGTGGGCCTGGCCTATTCCCATGGCTACGTGCCTTGGCTGGAAGCCGAGCCGCACGATGTGCCGCTGAGTGTCATCCTCACCGACGAGGGCCTGGCCTGGCAGGCTCCCGCCTGAGGCATTGCCGCTTTACAGCAGCTTCATCGCCCGGCACACATCCAGCGACAGCGCGCTCTGGTTGAGCGTGTAGAAGTGGATGCCCGGCGCGCCGCCGGCGATCAGCCGTTCACACAGCCGTGCCACGACTTCCACGCCGAAGGCGCGGATGCTGGCCGCGTCGTCCAGGAAACCTTCCATCTTCAGCGCCACCCAACGCGGGATCTCGATGCCGTCTCGGGCCGCGAACTGCGCGATCTTCGCGTAGCTGTGGATGGGCATGATGCCCGGCACGATGGGCACGGTCACGCCCAGCCGGCGCACCTCATCGACGAAGTGAAAGTACGCGTCCGGGTTGAAGAAAAACTGCGTGATGGCCGAACTGGCGCCCGACTTCACCTTGTGGGCGAAGTGCTCCAGGTCCTTCTTGGCATAACGCTGCTGTGGGTGGTATTCCGGATAGGCGGCGACTTCGATGTGCCAGTCTTCACCCTGCGTCTTGCGGATGAACTCGATCAGGTCCGATGCGTAGCGGAACTCGCCCGCCACGGCGGTGCCGCTGGGCAGGTCGCCGCGTAAAGCGACCAGCCGCCGTATGCCCTGAGCCCGGTAGGTGGCCAGGATCTCGGCAATGCCATCGGCCGTGCTGCCTATGCAACTGAGGTGCGGTGCCGCTTCAAAGCCCATGCCCGCGATGTCGCGCACCGTGGCCAGCGTCTTTTCGCGTGTGGCGCCGCCGGCGCCATAGGTCACGCTGAAGAACTCCGGCTTCACGGCCGCCAGGTCCGACACCACGGTCTTCAGCTTGTCGCTGCCGACCGGGGTGTTGGGCGGGAAGAATTCGAAGCTGATGGGCACCGTCTGGTGGACGGAGCTCATGGGCACCTCAATAGCGGTAGGTGTCGGGCTTGTAGGGGCCTTGTTTCGGCACACCGATGTAGGCGGCCTGCTCGTCGCTCAGTTCGGTCAACATTGCGCCGACCTTCTTGAGGTGCAGGCGGGCCACCTTCTCGTCCAGGTGCTTGGGCAGCACGTACACCTTGCCGATGTCGTAGGAATCGGGGTGCGAGAACAGCTCGATCTGCGCGATGGTCTGGTTCGCGAAGCTGGACGACATCACGAAGCTCGGGTGTCCGGTGCCGCAGCCCAGGTTCACCAACCGGCCCTTGGCCAGCATGATGATCTTCTTGCCGTCGGGGAAGATCACATGGTCGACCTGCGGCTTGATCTCGTCCCAGGTGTACTTCTCGATCGAGGCGATGTCGATCTCGTTGTCGAAGTGGCCGATGTTGCAGACGATGGCCTGGTCCTTCATCGCCACCATGTGGTCGTGCGTGATGATCGACTTGTTGCCGGTGGTGGTGACGAAGATGTCGGCCTTGTCAGCGGCGTATTCCATCGTCACGACCTTGTAGCCTTCCATCGCGGCCTGCAGCGCGTTGATCGGGTCGATCTCGGTCACCCACACTTGCGCGCTGAGGGCGCGCAGTGCCTGCGCCGAACCTTTGCCCACGTCGCCGTAACCGGCCACGCAGGCCACCTTGCCGGCGATCATCACGTCGGTCGCGCGCTTGATGCCGTCGACCAGGCTTTCGCGGCAGCCGTAGAGGTTGTCGAACTTGCTCTTCGTGACGGAATCATTCACGTTGATGGCGCGGAAGGGCAGCGTGCCCTT
>JANOAM010000905.1:0-2874 GCA_031411215.1 Betaproteobacteria bacterium | reverse complement strand
CCTGGCCTTGCAGCGCTACCACGCCGGGGTCGGCAGCTACCTGCTGGTGCTGAACGCAGAAAGCGCCGTGCTGGCGCAGCGCCGCGCCGCCACCGACCTGCGCGCCCGCGCACTGGACACGCAGATCGCCCTCATCAAGGCACTCGGCGGCGGCTACGTCGCTGCAGTCTGAACACCGATACGACACCGCCATGAACGCACCGACTGAAGCATCCCCCACTGAACCCAACGGCAACGGCACTCGCAGGAAGGCGCTGCTGGCCGTCACCGCCGTCGTCACCGTGGGCGCCATCGCCTATGGCACGTACTGGGCCCTGGTGCTGAACCACTTCGAGACCACCGACAACGCCTACGTGCAAGGCAACGTGGTGCAGATAACGCCGCAACTTGGCGGCACCGTCGTCGCCATCCAGGCCGAAGACACACAGCGCGTGAAGGCCGGCCAAGTGCTGGTCAAGCTGGACCCGGCCGACGCGCAAGTGGCGCTGGAACAAGCCGAAGCGCAGCTGGCGCAGACCGTGCGCGAGGTGCGCACGCTGTACGCCAACAACGGCACGCTGCGGTCACAGATCACGCTGCGCCAGGCCGACCTGAGCCGCGCGCAGACCGAACTGGCACGTGCGCAGGACGACGTCACCCGCCGCGCGCCGCTGGCCGCCACGGGCGCTATCGGCAAGGAAGAGCTGGTGCATGCGCAGTCGCAGGTCGACAGCCTGAAAGCCAGCGTCACGGCTGCGCAATCGGCCGTGATCACGGCACAGGAGCAGCTGCAGTCCAACCAGACGCTGACCGACGGCGTGCCCTTGGCCCAGCACCCCAGCGTGCTGCGCGCCGCCGCACGCGTGCGCGAAACCTACCTGGCGTTGCAACGCGCCACGCTGCTGGCGCCGGTGGACGGTGTGGTCGCCAAACGCACCGTGCAACTGGGTCAGCGTGTGGCCGCCGGCACACCCATGCTGTCACTGATTGCGCTGGACCAGCTGTGGGTGGAAGCCAACTTCAAGGAAGGCCAGCTGCGCGGCCTGCGCCTGGGCCAGCCCGTGGAGCTGACGGCCGATGTGTACGGCAGAAAGACCGTGTTCCACGGCAAGGTCAGCGGCCTGGGTGCGGGCACCGGTGCGGCCTTTGCGCTGCTGCCGGCGCAGAACGCCACCGGCAACTGGATCAAGGTCGTGCAGCGGGTGCCGGTGCGCATCACGCTGGACCCCAAGGAACTGGCTGAACACCCGCTGCGGGTGGGTTTGTCAATGGAAGCGCGGGTCGACGTGAGCCGTGAAGACGGTCAGTTGCTGGCCGACCCGGTGCAAGCCGCCGCAGCCACGCAGACCAAGGTCTTCGACAGCGACGGTGCAGCGGCTGAAACAGCGGTGCGGCGCATCGTCGCCGCCAACCTCGGCCGCGGCGCCACGGTGCGCTGAAGCCAACCATGGCTGACGCAGACTCGCCCGCAGGCAAGCCGCCCGGCGCTGCCCCGCAAGCCGCCTACCCGCCCCTGAAGGGATCAGCCCTGGTGCTGGGCACCATCGGCATGTCGCTGGCCACGTTTATGAACGTGCTGGACACGTCCATTGCCAACGTGTCCATCCCGGCCATTGCCGGCGACATGGGTGTGAGCCCCGCGCAGGGCACCTGGGTCATCACGTCCTTCGCGGTGGCCAATGCCATCAGCGTGCCGCTGACGGGCTGGCTGACACGCCGCTTCGGACCGGTGCGCCTGTTCACGGCCAGCATCTTCCTGTTCATCGTGGCGTCGTGGTTGTGCGGCCTTGCGCCCAACATCGGCATGTTGATCGCCTTCCGCGTGCTGCAGGGCCTGGTGGCCGGGCCGATGATTCCGCTGTCGCAGACCCTGCTGTTGGGCAGCTACCCGACGCACAAGGCGGGCACGGCGATGGCCATGTGGGCCATCACGGTGCTGGTGGCGCCGGTGGCCGGGCCGCTCTTGGGTGGCTGGATCACGGACAACTTCTCGTGGCCGTGGATCTTCTACATCAACATCCCCGTGGGCTTGCTGGCGATGGCCATCACCTGGTCCATCTACCGCAAGCGCGACCCGGGGCCGCAGCGTGTGCCGCTGGACCGTGTCGGCCTGGTGCTGCTGGTGCTGTTCATCGGCGCCTTCCAGATCATGATCGACAAGGGCAAGGAACTGGACTGGTTCGCGTCGCCCGAGATCGTGGCGCTCGCCGTCATCAGCGGAGTCAGCTTCCTGTTCTTCCTGGCCTGGGAGCTGACCGACAAACACCCCATCGTGGACCTGCGGCTCTTTGCGCGGCGCAACTTCGTGTCGGGCACCTTGGCGCTGTCGGTCGGCTATGGCCTGTTCTTTGGCAACGTGGTGCTGCTGCCGCTGTGGCTGCAGCAGTACATGGGCTACACGGCCACATGGGCCGGCATGGCCACGGCGCCGGTGGGCATCCTGGCCATCCTGCTGTCACCCATCGTCGGCAAGAACGTGCACCGCGTGGACCCGCGCAAGCTGGCCACGGTCGCCTTCGTGGGCTTTGCCGCCATCCTGTGGATGCGTTCGCACTTCAACACGCAGGCCGATGTGGCCACCATCCTGATCCCCACCGTGCTGCAGGGCGCGGCCATGGCCTTCTTCTTCATCCCGCTGCAGGCGGTGACCTTCTCGGGCCTGACGCCGGACCGCCTGCCCTCGGCCGCGGGCCTGTCCAACTTCGTGCGCATCACCGCCGGCGCCATCGGCACCAGCGTGTTCACCACGCTGTGGGAAGACCGCGCCGCGCTGCACCACGCACAGATGTCGGAAACGCTGAGCGCCAGCAACAGCACGGCCACGCAGACACTGGCGCAACTGCAGGCCAGCGGACTGAGTGCGGAGCAGGCGCTGGCCAACGTCAACCGCATCGT